>JARRLJ010000507.1:0-2790 GCA_037387025.1 Gemmatimonadales bacterium | reverse complement strand
TCGACCGGCAACGGCGCCAGGCCGCATTCGAGTCTTACGAGAAAGCGGCCAAGGTGATCCAGAAGGGGTTGAGTGCCCTCGTATTCGCCGAGGGCACGCGCAGCAGGACCGGCGAGCTCCTGCCGTTCAAGAAGGGACCGTTTGTGCTCGCCATTGCCGCACAGGTACCGGTAGTCCCGGTATATTGTGCCAACACATTCGACATTTTGCCCAAGGGGCGCATCAGGATTCGTCCACGTCCCGTCACTCTGTATTTTGGCGAGCCGATTTCAACGGTCGGCATGGACTACGAAGATCGTGAGGAATTGTTAACCAAAGCGCGACGTGTCATCGAAGGCTTCCGTGATGATGCCAGGCGCGATTCACAATAGGTGCAATCGAATATGAGCACAATCATAGATGTAACGGCACGTGAGATTCTGGATTCCCGCGGCAACCCCACGCTCGAGTCGGAAGTAAGACTGGCGAGTGGAATTGTGGGGAGGGCCGCCGTCCCGAGCGGAGCCTCCACCGGCGAGCACGAGGCGGTGGAACTGCGGGATGGAGACAGCGGCCGCTACGGGGGCAAGGGAGTAAAACAGGCCGTGCGCAACGTTGTGGAGGTGATCGGCCCTAGGCTCGAGGGAATGGACGTAACCGAGCAGGTATTGTTGGACGGTGTCATGCTCGATCTCGACGGTACTCCCAACAAGAGCAACTTGGGTGCGAACGCCATCCTGTCTGTCTCGCTCGCAGCGGCGCGTGCTGCCGCGCAAGACGTCGGCCTGCCGCTCTATCGTTATCTGGGCGGCCCCCTGGCCAACGTGTTGCCGGTACCGATGATGAACATCCTGAACGGCGGCGCGCACGCATCGAACAACGTGGACGTGCAGGAGTTCATGATCGTGCCGGTGGGCGCGGACGAGTTCGCCGAGGGCTTGCGGATCGGGGTGGAAGTATTCCATGCGTTGAAGAAGGTGCTGTCGGAGCGTGGTCTCTCGACTGCAGTAGGAGACGAGGGTGGATTTGCTCCGATGTTGCCCTCGAACGAAGCTGCGTTGGATGCGATCATGGCTGCCATCGACAAGGCGGGGTACAAAGGCGGTGACGAGGTAGCTATAGCGCTCGACCCGGCGGCCAGCGAGTTCTACGAGGACGGCGAGTATGTTTTCAAGAAGGGCGATGGCTCACGTCGTTCCGCAGCGGAGATGACCGAACTCTACGGCGAGTGGCTGGGCAGGTATCCGATTGTGTCCATCGAGGATGGGCTCGCCGAGGACGACTGGGACGGCTGGGGCACGCTGACCGAGGCTTTGAGTGAGAGGGTGCAGTTGGTAGGTGACGACATATTCGTGACCAACGTGGAGCGGCTGGCCCGCGGCATCGAGGGTAACGTTGCCAACTCGATACTCATCAAGGTCAACCAGATCGGAACGCTGACCGAGACGTTGCAGTGCATCGATCTCGCTCGTAGCAACATGTACGGCGCGGTGATCTCGCACCGGTCGGGTGAGACCGAAGACACGTTTATATCCGACCTCGCGGTTGCGTCCGGCGCCGGTCAAATCAAAACGGGGAGCGCATCCCGTACGGATCGCATCGCCAAGTACAACCAATTGCTCCGTATCGAGGAGGAGCTGGGAGAGCTGGCGGTCTATCCGGGGCGGGACGTGTACGGTCTTTGACCCGAGGCCGTTGGATAGCGTTGGCGGCGATAGCCGCAGGCATCGCGTTCGGTGCCTTTGGCGGCGAGTACCGTTCCATTGACTATTGGCGCCTCAAGCGTGAGGTACGGCAGGAAGAGGAACTGATCCGGCGGCTTCAAGTCGAGGTCGACAGCCTCGCCGCCTTAGCCGACTCACTCGAGCACGACAGTGCGACGGTGGAGCGGGTGGCCCGCGAGCGGCTCGGCATGGTGCGGGAAGGCGAGACGCTGTACCGGGTGGTTGATAGCACGGAGGGTGGAGGAGAGGAGCGGGAGTAGGTAGTTTTTCGGGGAGCGGGGAGCGGATGGATGAGGTCAGATCGTTCTACCTCGTCCGAGGGCAGGGTAGTGTGTGGCGTCGTCGGTGTAGGGAAGAGCAGTGTGGCGGAACTTGGCGGAGTAGCTCAGCTGGTTAGAGCAGCGGAATCATAATCCGCGTGTCGGGGGTTCGAGTCCCTCCTCCGCTATCTAGAAAGGCCGAGTATTCCTAGAGGGGTACTCGGCCTTGCGCGTGTCGGGGGTTGAGCGTCCCACGAGCTGCGCTCGTGTCCGCTCTCGCTCGACTTCGCTGCGCCGACTGTCGCCGGCTCGCTCGTTCGTCGCGTCGAGTCCCTCCTCCGCTATCGGAGTGCAGAGCGCAGAATGCAGAGCACGGAACCCTACGGGTTCTGCGCTCTGCATTCTGTGTTTCTGAGCTCACCTCCGCATTCTGCAATTCTGCGGACCCCTAGTGCTTGAACAACTGAGGTGCAAACACCGACAGATAAATCCGCCAATTCGCCCAGGTATGACCGCCCGAACTCTCGTAGTATGTATGTTCAAACTCATGTTCATCGAGAGTGGCTAGTAGCGCCTGTGCGCTTTCATGGAGAAAGTCATCCACTCCACATCCAATCCAATACAGGTCTACGCCGCTCTCCTTCAGTGCATCCAGCTGCTGGCCAAAAGTCTCATCCGGTTCCCTCACGCCGGCGCTGAAAACACCGATATATCCAAACACTCCGGGATTGGTGTTAGTGGTCCGGATCGTGTGACCACCCCCCATCGACAATCCGGCAATGGCACGATTCTCCTTGTTGGCCACCACTCGGTAATGACTCTCGACA
>JARRLJ010000506.1:0-4054 GCA_037387025.1 Gemmatimonadales bacterium | reverse complement strand
TCCCTCTTGGCCGTCTGACAGACGTTTCATGGATTCTCCCCACGCCGACGATTGCGCAAGGTGACTAGTGTATGGAGGGAATCCTGTACCAGCCCACGGGATCCAGCCAAAGCAAGCCACCGTCGCTCGCTGACTCCAGTGAGCGTCATCCACACCATGGCTACCCTCTCCGGAAGCGTCATGGTGTGACCCTGGCTATCCAGATACGACAGCTTCAACCCGTTCGCGGAGATGGGACCGACCACCGGCTGTGTGATGCTCCACCCACTATTCTGGCGCCATTCGCGCAATCCTATCCAATGCTGCCCGGCGCGGTCCCCGTATAGAAGCATCCGGGTTACCTGGAACGCTCGAACAGGAGCCCCGTTGTCGACACCTGCCAATACGACCCCGGCCACACCTATCCGAAGACCCTCTGCGGGCCCGGGACAGTAAAGCCCCCTTCTCACGGACACCACCGCGGCGGTGCGCCAGGCGTTGTCGGACTCACGGGCCGGATTGTTCTCTGCAAAAACGAGCAAGGAGTCCCGACCCGACTCCAGCTGGCGCAGCCCGTACGATAGGTCCGTCCAAACCACTACCTCTTCACTTCCCGCTACGGGGGTGTTGCACAGGAAGTGTGTGCTTCGCATGGCTCTGTACGTGACCGAACTCGGCATCATCTCGAGCAAGTCTGAGCCGGAAGAATCACCGTTGCCGAGCTCTCGCATTTCTTGCGCAATGATTGCGATACCGGTCCTCAAGTTGGCCTGCACCTGGACACGCTCGATTTGCTGCCGGTACGACCTTTGGCCCTGTACGAGTAGACCTATGATCGCTGTTGAAAGAACTGCTGACAGCGAGAGACCCACGATCAACTCTATTAGTGTCAGCCCTCGCTTACCCATAATCAGTGCGCCCAGCAGTCCGACACCGTTGTGAAGGTGTCGACATGAGTACCGACCAGTGTGCGGCCTGACACCACAACCGTCATCCAGCGGGCCCCCGATGCGTCGGTGGAAGGAGTCCAGACAATTGAGGCGCTGCTGGCATCTAGCTCACCCGCTGTAGCGGCATCGCACCCGATTGCCAGCTGCTGCTCGAGCTGTCCTGACGCCAAACTGCCTACACGGTTGTAATACTGCCCCTCCCCGACTACACGGGAAACGCGCGCCGCGACCGTCAACAGTCCCAGAACCCCAATCGTCAGCAAGGAGAGAGCAACCACTAGTTCGACTACCGTGAATCCGGTTGCGGACCTCATTTCAGCCTCCGCCACGAGGGTCTCGGTCACATTAGTCACTCCGTTTGATCGAGGATTAACCCAATCGGCGCAGCCGCTAGCGGAAAAACGCGTGCGGCCTACGGCAATGTTCTAAATGAGGGCCTGGAAGAGAATCTCTACGACTGGCTGGGGAATACGAGAGAAAGAAGACGCTGTCACGGCGCCATCAAGGGCGCAGTCACGCTACTCGTTCAGTTACAGGCGGGGCTTCCTTCAACCGTCGCTGGCGCGGGCGCGGCCGCAGACCCAATGTAGATCGCGCAAATGTTCGGAATCCCAGCGTACGACGCAGTGCCAGACCAACCCGCTACATCCGCGCTGATCATGTTGACTGACACTCCAGTGGACGGCGAGAACGGAATCGACGGATCGGGTATTGCCCCGCCGTAATAAACAGAGCGCTCGTAGTAGTAGGCCTCTTGCGCAGTCGCCAAGTTCTTGAGGTCGGACTTCATGGTCGTGATATACGCCTTGCCCTTGGTGGAGGAAAACTTCGGTATGGCGACGGCCGCCAAGATGCCGATAATCACCACCACTATCAGTAGCTCGATCAGTGTGAAGCCTTGTCGATTCATCAGATTCGCGGCCCCCGTAGGGGCTGCGCCGGTCCGGGCAGTACATCCCGACAACCGGCGCAGCAGGTCGTTACGACCAGTTGTGGCACACATGGAGTGCCTAGGTTACCAGCACTGTACCTCACCCTCGTTCATGGTAGCGGGTGCGCCACCAGGCGCAGCACCCGTGCCAACATACACACCGCAAGTGGTTCCGGGTGCGCCAGCGTGTGTCGCGGTAGCGTTGAAGGTCGTGGCCGATGCACCACCCATTACAGGAAGGACACCCGTACTCGGCGTCCATAGCAACACGAAGTTAGCGTCACCGACGGTGGTTGAGTACGTGTTGAACTCGGTGAAGTAAGACTCCTGCGCCAAGACCATGTTCTTCAGGTCGCTCTTCATCGATGCGATGTAGGCCTTGGACTTCGTGCCGGCGAACTTCGGGATCGCGATAGCAGCCAGGATGCCTATGATGACTCCTACGATCAGAAGCTCAATCAGAGTGAAACCCTTCTTGTTGCGGACCATCTCCATAACCTCCCGTAGAGTGATACCCTGCAGCCCGTATCGGGCGTTGAGTGACTGCCCTTCAAGGTGCAACCGGCATGCCAAATGCGACGTGACATTATAAGATGTTGTCAACAAACGTCTTAACCAACTTGGATAGAGTACAGTAGGAGGCCCATCCGACCTCCGATATCGGCTATTTGCAAGGTGCGTTGCCATTCGCCAGCCGGGTCCTCAGTTCGGTCAGTTCCCCCCGGACCTCAGCTGGGGCCAGTTGTAAGGCAGTATCGAGTTGAGCGATCGCCATCTCGCACCTGCCCGAACCCGAAGCGGCTTGGGCCAACATGCCACGCAAGGTCCAGACTCCTGGCTCTCGCTCGACCAAAGGTACCAGGACTCGGAGCGCCACGGGTTTCTCCGTGGAGCTGGGCCAACTCGTCCAGTACGGTGAGCGCACGGTCTGCTTCGCTGATGCGAGCGAGTGAGCGAGCCAGCGGTAGTGCCGAGGACAAACGGTTTGAGTCAACCGCAACCGCGCGCTCGAGCAGTGGCACCGCAGGTTCATATCGCCCGGTTACGTAATACCTGAGACCGAGATCTTCCAACAGGTAGGGGTGATTCGGATTCAACTGCACTGCCGTTCGCATCTCTCTTTCACCCAACGCGCTGTCGCCCCGCTCGAACGCCTGCTCGCCAACTGCCCAATGGGCCCGAAACGAATTCGGAGCATCCTTCAGCAATTGGGCGAAGAACACGTCGTTGTCTCGCCAGACCTGAGCTCGCAGCATACTGCGGATTCCGGCCGTCAGCGCCACGACGGCGAACGCCGCCACCATAACCCTCCGCGCCCGCATTCCCGTCCTTTCCTCCGCAAATGCGATCAGCCCCGCGACTGCAACGGACCATCCGAAGGAGGGTAGGAACAAAAGCCGCTCCGCCAGAATCACCCCGGTAGGAACCAGGACATTCGAGACGATCGACACAGTTACGAGGAACAACGCCATTCCGGTGAAGGCCTCGGGCAGTTCAGTTCGCATACGCCACACCACAACCAGGAGCGTTGCCCAGAGAACGACTGCCACCAGGTGTTTGAGACCCAAGACGGACTCGGGAACCAGATGTCTCAGTTCGTAGTTAGCCGAGAGCCTTACGGGCGCGAACAGCAGCTCCAGCCACCGCAGGCTGACCGGCAGCATCACGATCAACCGTGATATCACCGAGTCTTCTGGCAGGCCCATAGCTGCTCCGCCCGTAGCCGTCACTCCATATGCAATCTGTGCTCTTACTGCCAAGTAGATCCCTATTATCGCGACACTCGAAGCCAGCACGGGCCAACCTCTGCTCCAGATCGCACTGGCTGTCTCTCCATCTCGCTTCCAGCGAAGCCACCATAGGACCATCAGTGCGCCAGGAAACGTCACGAGGTGCTCTTTAGCGGCAAGTCCTAGCGCCAGACTGACCGCGACAGCCAGCAGCAGGAGCCGACCGGATCTTCGCGCCCTACCGTGCTCCCAAGCAGCCCAAAGAGCCAGCAGATATCCCGTAGCTGCGAGCAGCTCGGTCTGCCCCACGATGTTCCCCGTGACCTCAACATGAACCGGGTGCATTGCGAACAAGATGCCAGCGAGGATCCCGACTCGCGCGTTGAATAGCGACCCGACAACGACCGCAGCCAAACCTGCAGCCAAGCCGTAGAGAGCAATGTTGACTAAATGGAATATCAGCG
>JARRLJ010000505.1:0-3227 GCA_037387025.1 Gemmatimonadales bacterium | reverse complement strand
AAGTGGCTGCGCCGCATCAAGGTCACGAATCACCCGACACACACGAAGGACGAGACCTCCAAGTACACCGACCTCATGCCGAACGGGATCGCCCGGCAGTTCACCTACATTATGGGCGTGAAGTCCACCATCACTCGGCCGGCAGGTGGGCTCACCATGCAGGGACCGGGCTATTACGAGGTGAGCGGGCTCGCCTGGTCCGGGCACGGTACGGTGACGAAGGTGGAGGTCTCCGCGGAGGGAGGGATGACGTGGGCAGATGCGCAGCTCGGGGAGCCCGTGCACTCGCGTTGTCTGACTCGATTTCGGGTGCCATGGCGCTGGGAGGGTGCGCCCACTGTGCTTCAAAGCCGCGCATACGACGATAAAGGCAACGTCCAGCCCACTCGCGCAGACTGGTCCAGGCAGTACGCCGCCGGTCAGCTGTAGATCGGTGTGCTGGATCGGGGCATCGCTTCTTGCCGTCGGCCTGGCACCGGTATTCGCTGCGGGTCCGGCACTTGGCGTGAGAGCAACCCCGGAGAAAGTCGCCGCGGTGGATATCAGCATCGCTCCCGACGGGGCCAACCTGCCGTCGGGAAGTGGCACACCGGCGGCCGGAAAGATCGTCTACGAGATGAACTGCATGCGTTGTCACGGCGCCGAGGCCGCGAGTGGCGAGAAGCTCGCCGATCCCCTGGTGGGCGGCATCGGCTCGTTGAGCGGGGCGGCACCCAAGAAGACGGTGGGGAGCTTCTGGCCCTACGCCACGACGCTGTTCGACTACACCCGACGGGCCATGCCGTTGGACGCGCCCATGTCCCTGACCGACGACGAAGTCTATGCGGTGACCGCCTATATCCTCTCGCTCAACGGGATTATCGAGAGCGACGCGGTCATGAACGCACAGACGCTGCCGAAGGTCGAGATGCCAAATCGCAACGGCTTCGAGGCCGCCTGGCCGCCGTGACCCGCTAGAGCGACTCCAGCAGGTTGGGCTTTTCGATGCCGTAGCCCTGGGCGTAGTCAACACCCAGCTCACGAATTCGGGCGAGAATGTCAGCGTTCTCGACGAACTCGGCGATGGTCTGCTTCCCGAGGAGGTGTCCTATCTCGTTGATCGATCTGACTACGGCCAGATCCTTCGGACTCGTCAGGATATCGGCCACCAGCTTGCCATCGATTTTCACGAAATCCACTGCCAGCGAGTTCAGGTAGGAAAACGATGAATCCGCCATGCCGAAGTCGTCAATGGCGAAGCGACAGCCATAGGATTTCAAAGTCGTAACGAAATCCGTCGTAAGTGAGACGTTCGCGGTTGCGGCAGATTCTGGAAACTCGAAAATAATTTTCGCGGGGGCCACCATTGTCTCCGAGAACTCCTTCAAAACGAACTCGAGAACTCCGTCATCGTTAAGGGAATTGGACGACAGATTGATGGAGAATCCGTCCACGGCGTCCACTTTCTCCTGGTTCTCGCTGATCCAGCTGAAGACGTTTTTTATGACCCACCGGTCCACCGTCTGCATTTCGTGACTGCGTTCCGCCGCGCGAATGAAATCGGCCGGCAGTGCTATCAGTCCTTCCTCTTTCTGGACACCCAGTAGAACTTCGAACTGTGGCAGACCGGTGTTGTCTTCGGCAACCGGCACGACCCGCTGACATCGTAGCTTCAGGCTGTTCAAATTCAGCATGTCCAGCACGGTCGTTTTTCCGGCGCCGTGAAGGCCAAGGGCTTTGACCGGATCGTGAACGGTGCCGGTTAACTTGACTCGGTCGCCGCCCGTCTTTGCAGCTCTCTCGAGTGCGGCGCCCACGGCCTTAATCGTGGCATCCACACCTTCGCTCATGTCGGTTATCTCGAGGATTCCCGCGCTCGTGGTCAAAGGAAAAGTCTCCCCCTTCCACATGCAACGCACCTTGGCGATGACCTTTCTTTGTCGTTCGAGGATCTCCTGACCATCCTCGATGCTCGCATCCTTGATCAGCACCCCGAAGCGGTTCGTCCCAAGGCGTCCCACGATGCCGCGACCGGCGTTCTGTTTCTCGATCAGTCGCGCCAGCTTCTTCAGAATTTGGGCGCCCGTCTTCTTCCCGGCGACCTTCACGATGTCCTGAAGCCCTTCCACGTCAATGGCGAACATGACGTGTCGCGATGCGTTACGAACAGCATCGGAAATCAGCTCGTCGAGCCGACCCTCGAACTCCTTCTGCGCCAATAGATCGGTCAGTTTGTCATGACTTGCTTTCCTCGCCAGCTGCTCGTGCAGCGAGCGCAGCATTCGATAGGTACCGCGGTCGGTGAGGGCCATGTTCGCGATGTCCTCGGCGATCGCGGAGCCACGCTTCAAATGCATAGCGAGCTCTTGCGTCGTCAGGGACATGGCCTTGTTGCCGAGGGAGTCGACCAGTATGAAGGTGCCCTTGTCCTCACTTACCCAGGCGAGCGACAGCTTTTTTCGTTTCCCATGCTTCTCTTCGATGGATAGGACATCGCCCGGCTTGCACCGGCGGGCTTCGTTTAACCAACCTACCCACTCGCCCTCGACGCTGGATTCCTGCCCCTGAGCGGACGCCGCGGACTGGGCGCCCTGTGCTTCATCGGTCAGTTCGGAATCCTTCTGGCGCGACTTGACGAACTGCTCCTGCTGCTCGCGCTCGGAGACCAGTTTTTCCAAATTCTGCTGGAACAATCGGCGCTGCTTCGATACGGCTGATTTCAGCGTAGCAAGTGCACCGCCGAACACCGCCGGATCATTTTCATAGTTTGCGATAATCCCGTTGACGACGGGATCGACCGTCTCGGTGAACTTCTCGGTCGTCTCCGGATCCAGCCGCCCGAGATTGTCCAGAACCTGGCGGGCGGGATGCATCTGGTCCTCGAAGAAGTTCGGATCTTGAAACGCGACCTTGAGCACTGGGACAGCCAACCGACGGACCCGCAGCTTTACCTCGTCACTGACGAAGGGATCATCCATTATCGCGTCGATCAGGTTCGAGACGATGTCGAGCATCATGTGGTGGTCGGGGCTCGCCTCCAATCCGGCAGAGCGCCAGGTCGACGTGAGCTTCTGGCTGAGATCCAGCGCACCGCCGTCCTCCGACTGGGCGAACCTCGGCGAGCGCTGCAGAATCGATAGGCTGTCGAGCAGCTCCTTCTGTTGCTCCAGCGTCGGTTGGGCCGGTGTCCACGTGGAAAGACCCTGCACGAACTCACCGGAAGTCGGTGCTCCTTCGCCCTCCGTGCT
>JARRLJ010000504.1:3032-5835 GCA_037387025.1 Gemmatimonadales bacterium | reverse complement strand
CCTTGCAGCAATCCAGAACTGGTAGCGGCCGTGTCCGCTGCTGGTGGCGTGGGGATCGTCCAGCCAGTATCGCTCACCTACGTGCACGGTCACGACTTTCGCGAAGGGCTGCGGTTGATTCGCAGGATGACGGACAAGCCGATCGGGATGAATGCGCTGATCGAGCAGTCCTCTAGGACGTACCGCAAGCGGATGCAGGGCTGGTTGGATATCGCGCTGGAAGAAGGTGTTCGCTTCTTCATAACGTCGCTTGGCAATCCGCGCTGGGTAGTAGAGCGGGTGACGGACTTTGGGGGAGTCGTGTACCACGATGTGACGGAGCGCAAGTGGGCGCTAAAGGCATTAGACGGTGGAGTGCAGGGCTTGATTGCGGTCAACTCTCGTGCAGGGGGGCATGCCGGTCCGAAGGGGGCGGAAGAACTACTGCACGAGCTACGGGACCTGGAAGTCCCCGTGGTCTGTGCTGGCGGGATCGGCAATGCAGCGGGCTTCGTAGAGGCGCTTCGCTTGGGTTACGCTGGAGCGCAGCTTGGGACCAGGTTTATCGCGACACCAGAATGCCGAGTGGCCGAGCTCTACAAGCAAGCGGTAGTGGTGGCGGATGAGGACGATGTAGTGCTCACCGAGCGGATGACAGGCGTGCCCGTTGCGGTAATCCGCACACCCTACATCGAGAGAATGGGGCTCAAGGCGGGTCCCGTAGCCCGCTGGATGTTACGGCATCGGCGCACCAAACACCTGATGCGCACTATCTACACGTTGCGGTCTCTGTGGCAACTAAAGCGGGCATCTCTGGGCGCCGGTGATGCGCCTGAATACTGGCAGGCAGGCAAGAGCGTCCGTGACGTACATGAGATTCTACCGGCGCCCGTCATAGTCCAGCGGTTTGCGGAGGCGGCACGGAGGGATGGGTGGCAATGAAACGTGACCCACGCTTTTTCCTGCTTCACTCGAAACTTCAGATTCGTAGAGGAACGAGGCCTTCGATACTCGCAGCAGCCAATGGGGTCTGGGAGGCGGGTGCGAGAGCTACTTCGCCGTCAGCAGGCACCTTGACATGATCTTGACCGCGGGCATCGATTACTACTTCTCATGCACGTTGAGCGGTCACGATACCGCGTACAGTCCGGCCGGAGACGACGTAGACCTGCGGGAGGACTACTACACGTATGCGGACGCTGACGCCGCTGTTGGGCAGCCGAAGCTAACGCCACTGCTGATGTTGGGAGTCAGCTACAACTTTTAGTGCGCTGTCGGGGTCCATCGCGCCGCATCTCAGTAACTGGAGCTGACCCATGGGTATCCCACCAGTGTTCCCTTCGGACCGTCAGGTCACTCGTCTTCAGGCCCTTGCCGGCAAGCTGGTGATCATCTGTATTATGGGGATCACGATCGGCCTAGCAATCGAAGCGCAGATGAACGCCGATTTCCAAAGAAGCCAATCGCTCACGCTCGAGGAGTACGTAGCTGATTTCGACGAGTATAAGGAAGATCTGCGGTCATCTGAGATGCCGCCGGCTGCATCAGTTGCAGCGGGTGTGATATTCACCTTTACGGTATTCGGGGTCTACGAAATCTTGGGCTTGGGTGTGGGTCGTCTGTTCGCCACAGCGACCCGGCGGCGCCACCGAATGCGCATGCCTGAGATCAGCGACCAGTGACGCCGACCGATGCCCCGGCGGCCGGCCGGCTGCGGTGAGGGCAGTAGCAGCCTGCTCCGAACCATATGACGAGCCCTGACTCCGGAGGTTGATCATGAACCAGAGATGTGTGTGGCTCGTCATATCCTGTCTCATCTCAGGCTGCGATCTGAGCGAGGTCGAGATACCGGAGGGCAACCCAATGGTGGTAGTGCAGGGTGTAATCCGTCCGGATCTGGATCAACAGTATGTGGTCGTAGAGGAATCCTTTGTTGGTACCGTCACATATGAGGTAGAAGTAGACGCCTCGATTCCAACTGTAGGCTCTCCGAAGACCCCGCTCGAGGGGGCACTCGTTACTGTGGCCAATCTCGATCTGCCTTCGGATTCGTGTGGCAACCCGGTTGTGTTTCTGGAAGATCCGCCGACGTCTTCTCTGCCCAAGCTGGCCGGAGTTTACTGGGGGCCGACGTCTTGTCCGACGATGGCTGCCGGACAGAGGCTGCAGTTGCGAGTCGAGACCGAGCACGGCGCGGTTACCGGAACGACGCGACTCCCAGGCATGGACGGAGCAGTTCTGTCAGTCGGAGGGAATTCCGTGCCGTTTGGGATTGACAGCCTGACCACGTTCGATCGGGACGGGGACACGCTGCGGGTGTGGGTAGAAGGTGCCGAGGGACGGTTGCTGCAGCTCGAAGCCCGGCGGTCCGGTATGCTGACGATAACAGGTATTGAGGACATCCGACCCGGTGCGAAGATCTTCGCCGACACTACGGCAGTGTCGCTGCCAGGTAACGTGACCGATGTGTTTGCCAGGGGCGCGGGTGATGATGTTTTCAGGGCCGGTCGCGACTATGTGCTGACCGTGGCACTCGCCGACACCAACTACTTCGATTTTGCCAGGTCGCGTAATAACGAGTTTACCGGCCGAGGGTTCATCAATCACCTGTCCGGGGGAGTTGGGGTGTTCGGGAGCCTCGTTGCCGTTTCTACACCGCTGAGAGTTACCGGCCAGTTCGATGACGAACGCGAGGGAGCGTATCGCCTACAGGGCCAGGTGCAGGGAATCGACGTGGATGCCGAACTAACTGTGTACCTAGCCCGCTCTACGGATGACGTCGAATTCTCGGCGTTTCTCGACGGCGATTGGGTGACGACGGCTG
>JARRLJ010000504.1:0-3019 GCA_037387025.1 Gemmatimonadales bacterium | reverse complement strand
CGGGAGGGGCGAAGATATGGGTGTCGGTCGCGCTGGAAGCGAAGAGCGTCGATGGTACTTTTGAGGGTGAATCTCTCTTTGCCGTGATATACCTGCCGGCCTTCGAGCCCACGATGCGGCAGATCTTGCGGGGGATTCGACTGACAGGAGCCCCGTTCAGGTTGACATTGAGTGACTCGGCTGGCTTCAGTTTAGCGCCTCTGGGCACGTTGACCGCGACACAAAGGTAGCGTTCTCATTGACTGACCGCCGTAATGACGTCTCGCGTTGTAGTAGGGCAGGTTGATCGAAGGAGCCGTAGGCCGTGACGCACGTGCAGCATGGTCCTCTGAGAGAAGTGAGGAATAGATTGGTGCGATGACCAACCAGCGAGACCCTGGCGGTTCCAAGCGCGGGCTTTGGCGATATTCTCTCGTCGCAGCGGTGCTGCTCGTGGGAATCCCCTATTTGGCTCTCAATGTATGGGTCCGGTCGGGATGGGGAGAGCGGGTCGCTCGCGACGGGCTGACGCGAGCCGTGGCATCGGCTACCGACTCCGCATACCGCGTGGATCTGGAATCGGTTTCGTTTGGCTGGACTCTGCAGGATTTTACGCTCCACAAGATCGTACTCACACGGACCGATTCGGTCGGAACCGTGACGCGAACGGCTTCGATAGAAGCACTTGAGGTGCACGACGTTCACTGGCTGAGCACGGTTCTTGGCAGGCCTGCTGTAGATGAGATAGGAGTGAGAACCTCCAGCCTGTCGTTCACGTTGGATTTCATCAGATCGGGGGTCGAAGAGTCGGAAGTCGTGCAGCAGGATTCCGCGCGCTCCGGCATTACTGTCGCGGTAGGGACGGTACGGTTCGCCGGCGACACCATCACCGTGACCAACCGAACTGCAACGGGCCGACAGGCAACGATTCTGCAAGATGTCGATCTGGAACTCAAGGGACTCGGACCCGGCTCGATGTGGACGCCCGGCTACGTGCTGACGAATTCGGACGTTGCTTTGACAGTGGGCGCCGTCCTTGCGGCGTTCGACGACAGTCTCTATGCGATTGACATGGAGAACATCACCGCCAACTCCAGGGACTCCACTTTCAGCTTGGAGGCAATGCGGGTCGCTCCGATTGTTTCGGACAGCGTTTTTGCACGAAGACAGGAGTACCGGCGCGACCGCGTAGACATCGCAGTCAAGGGAGCTGCGGTCAGTTCCGTCGACTTCGATGCAGCGTTGAGGGATGGGTCGCTAATGGCGGAGTTGATCGTGTTGGACTCGCTGGGAATCGATGTTTTCAGCGACCATCGAATTGCCGCGCGCGCCGTTGGCGAGCCACGACCGTTTCTGACTGAGAAGATAAGAGATGCTCAAATACAGATCGCCGTGGATTCCGTTGCAGTACTGGATGGACAGATTCGCTATTCCGAACGGGCGCATGACGGGGAGAAAGCCGGCACAATCAGGTTCGACCACTTTTCCGGATCGCTCACGAATTTGAGCAACGATTCTGATCCTACGGTGCCAACAGCGCCTTTATTTGCCCGTGCACATGGCTCCCTCATGGGATCCACGCTCGTTTCCGCCCAGTTGTCGGTCCCGATGTCGTCTCGATCACTCGACTTGAGTTACAGCGCCAGCGTCGGTTCGGCTCGGATCAATGTGGTTAACGAAATGCTCGTTCCTCTCGAGGGCATCGAGTTCGTGCAGGGGGAAGTGGACACGCTGTGGCTGGATGGATCTGCCAGTGACCGTGTATCCGAGGGCGAAATCCACATGACGTACCGTGATCTCGCTCTACGTACAGTAGACAAGAACTCCCGGCAGCAGAATCTCGAGCACATTGTAGAATCTGCGTTGGCGAGTCTGTTGCTAATCCATCGAGACAACCCACAACGGCCCGATCAAGACCCTCGCGTCGGTCGGTTCAGCTACACGCGGAGAAACCAGGATACGCTGTGGGGCTTCCTGTGGAGAGGCGCCAGAGGCGGATTGATTGCCTTGATCGTCCGAGGTGGGTGACGCCTGACCCCACGCTGCTTCCGGGTGAGACTAACTTATGCCCGCGTGGCACGAGAACGTTCCTTCCTGTCGGACTCAGGCTGCTCCGGCACCAGCTTCGGGACACCAGTGTGGTAGCAACTGCCGCAAGCGTATCGCGGCCCGGTGCAGGTAGGACTTCACGGCCGACTGAGAGCATCCCATTTCCATCGCCGTTTCGGCCGTGCTCCGCCCCTCCAACAGCCGAAGGGTGACCGCTTGTCGCTGCCCCTGTGACAGCTGTGCCAGGCCCTTTGAGAGATCTCGCTTGAGCTCGTTTTCGATTGCCAGCGCGTCTGGCTGCTTGTGGTGTGGTCCGGAGCCGTGCCAGGACCTCCAACGCCACAGCGCCTCGTGCTGCATCTCCGGTTCCCGAGTATTGGTGATAGCGGGTCAGAACCTGGAGCCAAACGTCCTGGAGCAGGTCTTTAGCGTCGTCCAAATCTGAGATGTATCGGCAGATTCGCCTCAGGAGAGCGTCAGAGTGGAGCTCAGCGAGCAAACCGATATCGAAGGGGGCGACGGTGGACTGCGAACTCATGTAAGTGGCCTCGCTAGGACGCCGGAGTATGCATTTATGTCATATGTATATTAACAATAGCTATCATCCTGTAAAGGGGGCCGTGGGGTTGGGAGGTGCCCTGTACGGATCAACTCATGGATTGCCGGTCCAAACCAGGCTGTGAATTGCCGCGGCTCTCGGGAGAGATCGGCGGCCAATTGGTCGAACGGAAACCAGCGCCAGTCGGCTACCTCTTTGGAATTGGGAGCGGGACTACCATCGAATCGGCCAACAAACAGGTGGTCTAACTCATACTCGACTAGCCCGTTCTCTAATTCAGCTCGGTATATGAACTTACCCGCTGCGGAGAGAGGACAATCGATTCCCATTTCTTCCACCAGGCGTCGGTGGGCTGCCGCCTGTGGTGGCTCGCCCGGCCGTGGGTGGGTGCAGCAGGCGTTCGACCAGAGGCCTCGTGAGTGGTATTTGGTC
>JARRLJ010000503.1:0-7643 GCA_037387025.1 Gemmatimonadales bacterium | reverse complement strand
GTCCCGTCAGGGCCAGGTAGGACCAGGATATTGGCAATACGGATGGGCTGCCCCACGGAGCCGATGAAACCGTACCGCAAGACTGAGCGTGGCCCAGCGGAATCACGGGGTGGTCTGGTAGGAACGGTGCTAGATGATCGGCTACACATATCGGGCCCATCCCCGGCCCTCCGCCTCCGTGTGGGATGGCGAATGTCTTGTGGAGGTTCAGATGACACACATCGGCCCCATAGTCCCCCGGCCTGCAAATGCCGACTTGGGCGTTCATGTTGGCCCCGTCCATGTACACCTGACCGCCGTTCTCGTGCACGATCCGACAGATTTCCCGTATCTCAGCCTCGAACACGCCGTGTGTAGACGGATAAGTGATCATAAGTCCGGCAAGTGAGTCCTTGTGCTGTTCGGCCTTGGTTCGGAGATCATCTGTATCCACGTTGCCATGCTCGTCGGTGTTAACCACGACGACCTTCATTCCAGCCATTACGGCACTGGCGGGGTTGGTGCCGTGCGCAGACTTGGGAATGAGACAGACGGTTCGCCCGGCATCACCTCTAGAGTGGTGGTACGCACGGACGACCAGGAGGCCAGCGAACTCACCTTGCGCGCCCGCGTTGGGCTGGAGCGATACGTGGGGAAGCCCTGTGATCTCTGCCAGTTGCCGCTCGAGGTCCGCGAACATGACCCCATAGCCTTCGGCTTGGTCACGCGGTGCAAAGGGGTGCAGACCGCCGAAACGGTGCCAGGTGATGGGGATCATCTCCACCGCGGCGTTGAGTTTCATGGTGCAGGAACCCAGCGGGATCATCGCAGACGTGAGAGACAGATCGCGGGACTCCAGTTTCTTCAGATACCGCATCATTTCCATCTCGCTCTGGTAACGATGAAACACCGGGTGGGTCAGAAACTCACTCCTCCGGTTGAAGCTCTCGGGGACGGCAAGTGACTCGGCAGTCTCAGCTGCCAGCTGCCTCACGTCGAAGGGGAGTCTGCCCTCGGGTGCGAACGCTGACGCGATGTCTTCGATATCAGCTAACTTTGTGGTCTCATCGAGCGCCAGACCCAGACGATTCTCCGAGACCTGCCGGAAGTTCATGCGTCGTTCGAGGGCCGCCTCTACTACCTGTGACGCACTCGCAGGGCCACAGTCTACACACAGTGTGTCGAAGAATGAGTCGTGCACGAGTGTGTGGCCCAGACGGTTCAACGCCTCCGCGAGCGTGACGGTCAGAGCGTGTACTCGACGGGCAATGCGGCGGATCCCGACGGGGCCGTGGTACACGGCGTACATGCCGGCTATCACTGCCAGCAGCACCTGTGCTGTACAAATGTTGCTGGTTGCCTTGTCCCTGCGAATGTGCTGTTCCCGGGTCTGCAAGGCCATCCTTAGTGCTGGGTTGCCGTTGCTGTCCTTGGACACACCGATTACTCGACCGGGGATCTTCCTCTTGTACTCGTCCCTTGTCGCAAAAAACCCGGCATGGGGACCGCCGTACCCCATAGGGACTCCAAAACGCTGCGAGTTGCCCACCGCTATGTCGACGCCGAACTCACCTGGAGGCTTGATCATGGCTAGGGCAAGCAGGTCGGTCGCCACGGTCACCAGCGCGCCCGACTCGTTGGCCCTGGTAATTACGGCACGATAGTCATCTATGTGACCGTATGTGTTCGGATACTGCAACAGCACACCAATGACTTCGGGTTTGAAGTCGAACTCGTGGGCGTTTCCTACCTCCACCACCACGTCTCGTACCTCAGCCCGAGTCTTCAACACGGCGATCGTCTGGGGGTGGCAGTTGACGTCCACCAGATACGTGGGTCTGCCGGAGTGCTTAACGACCCCGAGGGTCATCGTCATTGCTTCAGCGGCTGCTGTTCCCTCGTCGAGCAACGATGCGTTGGCTACCTCCAGCCCGGTCAGGTCCGATATCAGGGTCTGGTAGTTCAGCAGTGCCTCTAGGCGGCCCTGTGCAATCTCTGCCTGGTACGGTGTGTATGCGGTGTACCAACCGGGATTCTCGAGTAGGCCGCGTTGGATCACTGGCGGCGTGACACAATCGTAATACCCCATCCCGATATGTGATTTGAAGACCTGATTGCGGGCGGCGAGTCGATCCAATTCCTCGAGCACCTCTCTCTCGGTCCGAGCAGGCGGCAGGTCCAGGCGCCTGTCCAGCCGAATATCCTGAGGCACTATGGCCTCCAACAGCGCGTCCAGGGAATCGTATCCCAGAGTGTCGAGCATCTTTTCGACGTCTTTGGGTCTCGGTCCGAGATGCCGGCTGATGAATCGTTCGACATCAGTGTGCGGTAATGGGGTCTGCATTGGTCAGTCCTTCGCAAAAACGCCCCGGAAAGGGATCCCCGGGGCGTGTCAGTCCGTTGTTCATGCGGGTCTGCCCGCTGTCCGAAGCGCCGAGTAGTTGGCCGAGGTCCTCAGGGTTTTGCATGCGGAGTTTGATCATCCATCCGTCTCCGTACGGATCCTCGTTCACCAGGTTGGGATTGCCATCGAGTTCGCTGTTGATTTCGATGACTTCTCCTGCCACCGGGGAGAATAGCTCCGAAACGGCTTTCACAGCCTCGATGGTCCCGAATACATCCATCTGGCCGACGGTAGTACCCGGGTCGGGCAGTTCGACGAAAACGACGTCACCCAACTCCCCCTGAGCATAGTCCGTGATCCCAACCACTACCACGCCGGCTTCGCCAGTTGGCTTCACGTACTCATGTTCCTCGGTGTAGTGCAGGCTATCAGGGATATTTGACATTGTAGTCCCGTTCATCTCGTCTGGGTTTGCGAGGCGTAGGTTATCCGGCGGGGCTGTGGCTGTCAACCATAGATTCGGGCTCGACTCAGTCGCTGACGTGTTCGAGAATCCTATCCCAAGCCTGCCGACTCCTCAGCTCCAAATCCACGAGCGATCCGTCGTTGTCGATCACTATGTCGCTCATGGGTGAAAGCGGATGGGTCCAGAACCTCGAACAGTAGAGGGATATCGTTAACCACGATCTGCGCTCCCCGGTCTCGCGCCTCTGAGATTAGCTCGGCCCGGCGGCGCTGGACGGCCGGGTGAACGATCTCGTTCAGAGAGGCGAGTGCCTGGGCATCAGCGAGCACCTTGGTCCGTAACGCTGACCGGTCGAGTGAGCCGTCTGGCAGTATCACCTCCTCTCCGAAACGCCGAGATATTTCGGCGAGGGTCTCGCTGCCAGGCGCTTGCACTTCACGCACCAGCGCATCCGCGTCGATGATTGTGGCTCCCCACTGTCCAAACCAGCGGACCACAGTGGATTTTCCGGCTCCGGCGTTGCCGGTCAAGGCGATGTTCAACATGGTCCAAAATGAACTACGAACCGCTGGAGGATGTGGATCTCGATACTCTCACACGTTGCTACCATCGTCATAGCAGCTCTGTTTGATCTTCATCGATTCGGGGTACTTCATGGCACCCACGGCAGCGCGCTTCGTACGTCTCTCTGCCACCTACCATGATTGTGGGGGAGTCATATAGGGCTGGTTTGTCGTCTATTAGCCGCTGGTTGCGACAGGCGTCCCTGCCACAGATCACGCATATCGCATGTAGCTTGTCCACGAATTCAGCCACGGCCATTAGATCAGGCATCACTCCAAAGGGCTCTCCGCGGAAGTCAGTCTCCGTGCCTGCTAGGATGAGTCTCAGACCCTTGCCAGCGAGCACGGACGTGACTGCAGTGATCCCCTCATCCAGAAACTGGACCTCGTCAATCGCCACCACCTCGGTTTGTGGCCTGATCCGGCGCATGATCTCCATCGCCGAGTCCACTGGCTCGGCCTCAACCGTACTCCCATCGTGGGTTGTCACTGAATGAAGTCCTGAGTAGCGGTCGTCGAGACGGGACTTAAAGACCTGGACCGTTCTACCCGCTATCACTGCGCGCCGTACCCGGCGGAGCAACTCCTCGCTCTTGCCACTGAACATCACGCCAGTGATCACCTCGATCTGGCCGGAGTGTGCAGGTGAGACCACGGCCAAATACCTCATCTGCGAAGGGGAGATGAGCTTATCGCGGACCCATCGGAGAATCAAGACGCTTGCGGTAGGGCGCCTGCTTCACTAATTGTTTGTGCAGAGATGAGCCTGGGAGCGGCCGGAGCGACCGGCCATCCTTAACGAATATTCCACTTTGGGGGTATGGTGAACAAGACAGAGTTGCAGGAAGCACTGGCCTCGGCAGCGAATCTGTCCAAGGCAGACGCTGCTCGGGCCGTCGAGGCGCTGTTCGGTACGGACGGCGTAATCGCCGGCGAGCTCAAGAAGGGTGGTAAGGTGCAAGTCACTGGTTTTGGCAGCTTCGTTGCCCGTCACCGTGCCGCCAGGACAGGCCGCGATCCTCGCACCGGCAACGCACTTCAGATTGCCGCCGCCACGGTCCCGGCCTTCAAGCCTGGACAGGCCCTTAAAGACGCGCTGAACTAGTGCGAAGCAGCCGGTCTCCGGCGTCCTGAGTGAGACGGCCCGGCGGTAGCCTAGCGGCGATCGATTCGGGCCGTCACTCTTTTTCCTCGCAGAGCAATTCCCTCGAGTTCTCGCAGCACCCGCTGCGCCACATCGGCACGTACGTCCACTACCGAGTGTGCGTCGCGTACCTCAACACGACCTATCTGGTCCTTCGAGATGCCGACCGCATTGAGCAATGCACCGACCACATCGCCCGTACGAATGCGGTCCTTATGTCCGGCCGTCACACGGATCCTCACCCAAGCAGGCAATGCCGCCCCCCGGTCCGACTGCTGGTCCTTGGATGGGGTTCTCGCTGCAAGGGCCGCCGCTACCGTGGCCGGGTCGAACTCGTCGAACCTCATCCGTTCGACGATTGAGTCCAGGTATTGCATCTGATGGCTTTGCACCAGAACCAGTACCTCTCGCGAGGATGCCACGAGACACTCCAGCGCGTCGCCGGTCGGCAGATCTGCCACTAGGGCGAGGTCGACAGGCCGTTGGTCTACGTCCGACTCTATGCGAACGGTGGGATCAGCTTCGTACTCTCGCCAGCGATCACTCGCTAGTGGCGTGGGATCCCAGATCAGGGCGCTGGCCGGGTTGACTATGTCCAGGGCGGTTCTAACGGAGGCGGTCAGTTGAATCGGGCTCACGACCGCATATCGCACTTTTGCCGTTGACCGCACCACTGGGGCTGCCGGCACTATCGGCGACCGGCGGGCATGCCGTTCCACGAAGTCCTTCACTGAAGACTCGTTTGCTGTTATGACGATTCGCTGCAGGCCACCGAACTCTGCCAGAACGGAATCGGTCATATCCGCCAGATCTCGGTGGAGCAGCTCAGGCCATCCCACGACTACGCGTTTGATCCGCGCCTGGCTGAGCCTGGACCGCGATATGAGCTGCTGCAGGTCGGCAGGGGTCACAATTATCGTGTGGGGGATATCCTGACCGAGGATGCGTGAGGCCCTCGAAAGCCCCGATATTCCGTAAACGACCCGCAGGGACTCGACCGAACTCAGCAGCTCTGCCCCCAACGCTATTCCCACCACTTGAGGAACGAGAACGATTGTGACCGGACCTGGATCTTCGGCCCTTGGAATTTGAGAAAATAGCGGGAGCGTTGGCCACCAAGCGGGTGGGGACAGGTACACCAGGTTCTTTCCGGCCGCGAGCACAGCACGTTGGCCCGCGTTGAAATCAGGTGCGAATTCCCAGGACACAACTCCCTCGATTTTCAAAGAAACGACAATGCCGTTTGACTTGAAAAGATGCTAGCTTGAACGGCAGTGCCACGCAAGCTAGCGCGAGGGTCAGGATGGGAGGCTTCGCGGGTGTCTTTGTGGGACTACTGTACTGGTGGAAGCGACCCATGTGACCCTCCAGCTCGAGTTGATTGCGGAGTTCTCAATGTCAGGACGGAGCCGATGACACCCTTGTGGAGAAGTATGGTATTGATTGCCATCACAGCTGGCTTTGCCGGTCCGACCCTGACGGCGCAGACGCGGCAGAGCGCAAGGGACCTTGGGATCGTTGTGGGTATTCTCCCGCCCGGTCCGTTGAACGCTATTACTGATGTTGAAGGAATCAGAGTGGGACAAGTGACGATCTCCGCCGGGGATTCAATAAACACAGGGGTCACCGCTATTCTGCCGCATGGAGAGAACATCTTTCAGATCAAGGTCCCAGCAGCCGTGGTCATCGGGAATGCGTTTGGTAAGCTGGCGGGATCGACTCAGGTACAGGAACTGGGTGAGCTGGAGTCTCCCATTGTCCTGAGTTGCACGCTATGCGTGCCACGGGCAGCCGATGCCGTGCTTACCTACTTGTTGTCCCTCCCGGGCAACGAAGAAGTGCGCTCTGCCAACCCGGTGGTTGGAGAGACCAATGACGGGTACCTAAACCATATCAGACTGCGCCCCATCACAGAGGCCAATGTGCTGGATGCGATAACGGGAGCGCGGACCGGACCTGTAGATCAAGGCAGTGTTGGGGCCGGCCGCGGCACCGTAGCATTTGGCTGGAAGGGCGGTATCGGGACATCGAGCAGGCGTTTGCCGGAAGACCTGGGTGGTTGGACTGTCGGCGTGTTGGTGCAGACCAACTTCGGAGGGGTCCTGTCGATTGCAGGTGCCCCGGTCGGCAAGGAGCTTGGGAGATACTACTTGAGAGAAGCGATAAGTGGGGGAGGGGAACGAGAGAAAGCGGACCGGGGCGATGGGTCCATAATGATCGTCATTGCTACCGACGCGCCGGTCGGCCATCGCAATCTCACTCGCCTGGGTCGGCGGGCACTGGCGGGCCTCGCCCGCACTGGGAGCTCGATGACGAACGGCTCAGGGGATTTCGTGATTGCCTTCAGCACCGTACCAGTTACGGAGTTGCCGAATGCCGGTCCTCTTGCCAACAGCGAGATGAGTCCGTTGTTCGAGGCTGTCATAGAGGCAACTGAAGAGTCGATATACAACTCACTGCTCCTGGCCACCCCGGTTGTGGGATACCGGGGGACCGTGAACGCGCTACCTTTAGACTCTACGTTTGCCATCCTGAAGCGCTATGGAGTTGTGAAGCCGTGACCGATCGAAAGACCCTGAAAGAGTTCAAGCCGTCCCGGAACCTGGAGCACCTGCAACCTTCAGCTACCGTTGCCATTAGCCAAGAGGCTACTAGGCGGCGTGCGGCCGGTGAGGACATCGTGAATTTGTCGGCCGGAGAGCCCGACTTCGATACGCCACGTGCCGCATCGGAGGCCGGAATCAAGGCAATTCAACAGGGGAAGACTCACTATCCTCCCAATTCTGGTATCCTGGACTGGCGTGCTGCTGCTGCCCGCCAACTGGCGCTCTTGTCTGGTGGGAGACCGGTCAATGCCGACAACATAATCGTGTCGAGCGGTGCAAAGCATTCGGTATTCAATGCTTGCTTCACTCTTTTCAGCACCGGCGACGAGGTGTTGATACCGGCGCCGTATTGGGTGTCGTATCCCGAAATCGTCCGCCTGGCTCGAGCCAAGCCAGTGTTTGTGCCAGGTGACGTGGAGTGGAGTCTCAAAGTTGGAGTCGATCAGCTCGACGCAGCAGCCAACGTACAGACAAAGGGGTTGATCCTGTGTACACCGGTCAACCCAACGGGCGCAGTCTATACACGTGCAGAGTTGAAGGC
>JARRLJ010000502.1:0-2806 GCA_037387025.1 Gemmatimonadales bacterium | reverse complement strand
ATCCCGTGCATGAGGCATCTTTTGTGTGCTGAGGTAACCTATTGTCTTGGATAGAGTTGCGCATGTCAACCCTCGAGACACTGTTTGCCAACGCCAGCGACATGGTCCAGCTCATGAATTCTGTGTGTGAGGCTAATGGAATCGGGAAACTCAAGAGTACGGTTTGAAGTGCAGCTTCAAGAGGTCTCGTGCAGCAGAGAAGGCCATGCAAATTGCAACCGAGACTCCAACCTGAAAGTCGTTACTGTACAAGAGGTTTTGTGACATAGGTCGCAATGACCGAATGAGTCCTTCGTTTTCGGCCTCAGCGAATCGGCTAGGTCAGAACACCAATAGCCCGATGATGACCACCAGAACTACCACGAGAACGATCAGAGCGAGTATGCCCAAGACTATCCACAGCGCTGCCTTCCACCCTATCTGCTTCAGAAAAGTCAGGATGCCGATTTCGATGATCCGTTTCAGCCAAGCGAGTATGACGTCCACTATGCCCTCTCAGGTTCCATAATAACGTACGGCCCAAACAGGAATGAGTTTCGTTGTTAGTCCCTTCGCTACCGTGGAACTTCCGGTGAGTGGTCGAAGACATCTGACGTGAATGCCATGACTACGAAAACGAGCAGAGCAACGAGGCCCCAAACCAAACCCGCGACTACACCGACGTCAATGATTCCTCTCCAAGGCTGCACGATGCCGTGAACAATGGTCACTAGAGAAATGATCATCAGCGTCAGAGCGCTCGAAGTTACCTTCCGGCGCCGCGTTGCGTGAAAGAAGCCCATACAGAATACGGGCGCCAGCAGCGAGTGTCCGACATGTGGATGCTCGTTCAAGTACCGGGCTCGGGCGGCCACGCGGCGGGAGAAACTCAAATGGAATCCGCGGTAGCCCTCGAAGTACAGCATGAACAGTAGAAATACTCCGAGAAAGGCCCACTGCGTTGGGGTCAGGGAGTACCTGAATGCGTCCACGGCGACGACCGTCAGCCGATAGATGGCGCCACCAAGCAGTAGCGATATCCCAAGAACTCCCCAAACTGCTCCCAATCGCCCGACCCACTTCATTGTTCGCCTCTTGGAGTGCCAGTTTTCAGCCTCCGAACGCCCTCGTTGGTTCCCATGATCAGCACTATGTCACCGTAGCCAAATGCATAGTCGGCATCGGGTGTGGGTTTGAGCTGTTCGCTACCGTCCGCCGCTACCTGTTTGATCATCAACACGCTCACGCCTAAGTTCTTCCTGATATCGAGTTAGCGTATCGTCTTTCCCACGAACCCAGGGGGTACTTGAACCTCGGCCACTATGGCGTCCTTCGCAGCTGGTACGAATTCGCTGTTGCTGTCCGAGCTCACGGCCGCGACCATGTTGTGTGCCATGTCACGCTTGAATATTTCGGTGTTGTAACGCTCGATTACATCCTTGGGCCAGATGACCCCAACCAGCCGGCCGGCTTCGAGGACGGGAATCTCGCCACGATACATACCCAAGTGGCGCATCACGTCGGCCAGCGAGTCGCCCGGTGAGATCTTGGGGTATTCTCCCTGCACCATCACGTCCTGTGCGATGAGAAGGGCGTCGAGTGATGGGGCGTCGGTCATTATGGGCCGAATCTGATCTGCCCTTATCACTCCTTCCAACACGTCATTTTCGCTCGTCACAAAGACCGTTGTTCCGGGGTGGTCGATGAGCTTTGCCACAACCGAACCGATGTGCGCATCGGGAGAAACTGAGAGTGCGTCCGTCTGAACCACATCTCGTACGGGTACACCTGCCAGTACGTTTACTGCGCGACCCTTGTGAATGTCGATCCCACGGCGTAGCAGCTTGAGTGTGTAGATGGACGAACGCTGCATCCGTGTTGCGAGGAGGGTTGCAATGATACAGCTGATCATGAGCGGCAAGATGATCTTGTACTCATTTGTGAGTTCGAATATGATCAAGATGGCCGTGATCGGTGCGTGCGTACCTGCGGCAACCACTGCCCCCATCCCCACCAGAGCGTACGCTCCAGGGCCGGCAGTGCTCGCTGGCCACAGCGAGTGCACCACCGTTCCGACAGCCCCTCCCAGCATGGCACCAATGAAGAGAGACGGAGCAAAGATACCTCCAGAGCCACCGGAACCGATCGTCACTGATACGGCGACGATCTTTGCTACTACCAAGGCGGCCATGAAATACCACAACATTGTGCCGTTCAGCGCATCGTTGATCGCCTCGTAGCCAACTCCGAAGATGTGAGGTACCCAGATGCCGATCGTTCCAACTATCGCTCCACCAATGCCGCCCTTTATGATCGGATGCAGCTTGATTCTGTCGAAGAGGTCTTCCGTGCCGTAGAGGGCGCGGATGAAAGCGAGAGCCGCCAGCGCGGCCAGGATGCCGAGCGCAGCGTAGGCGAATAGCTCGTAGGCATGCAGTAGAGAATAGGAAGGTATTTCGAATGCGGGGAAGTCTCCCAGAAAATGTTGGCTCACTACTGTCGCGGCGACCGATGAGATTACGATCGGCGAGAACTGAGCTACGCCGAAGTCTCCCAGAATGATCTCAACTGCAAACAGAGCACCGGCCACAGGTGCGTTGAATGTCCCAGCTATACCGGCAGCAGCTCCACAACCCACGAGCGTGCGCAGTCGCTGCTGGTCGATGCCGAGCCATTGCCCGAGAGTCGATCCGAGAGCCGAGCCGATCTGTACGATTGGTCCCTCACGCCCCACCGATCCTCCAGAAGCAATGCAGACCCCGGAGGCGAACATCTTGGCGACGACGACTCTTGGGCAATGGCTCGGCATCGACCAGCAGCGACTGCG
>JARRLJ010000501.1:0-4114 GCA_037387025.1 Gemmatimonadales bacterium | reverse complement strand
ATCCGTTCGGTATTGACCTGCGAGGCGCGCCGTGGCCTCTGCCGCATGTGCTACGGTCGGAATCTGGCCACCATGAAGATGGTGGATCTTGGCGAGGCAGTGGGTATCCTCTCTGCCCAATCGATCGGTGAACCAGGTACCCAGCTTACCCTGCGAACTTTCCACATTGGTGGAACGGCCGCCCGCATCGCCGAGCAGACTGCTAGAAAGAGCAAATTGGAGGGCGATATCGCTTACTCTGATCGCCTTCAGGTAGTGACGACCGACGCGGGCTCCAAGATAGTAACCGGATACGACGGTGAGCTGATTCTGTACGATTCGGATCGTCAAGTACGGTCGCGCTTCCAGGTGCCACTGGGAGCAACGTTGGCTGTGGACGATGGCGAGACAGTCAAGCGTGACACTCTGCTTTTCACGTGGGACCCATATGCCAACCCGATCATTTCGGACGTTCTGGGTAGGGTGCGGTTCGTCGACATAGTTGAGGACGAGACCGTAAGGGAGGAGCTGGACGAAATCACGGGCCTGCGCCAGAGGGTTGTAACTGAGGATAGGGAAAAGAAGCTCCATCCTCACATAGAGGTCGTGCAGATGAAAGGCGGCAAGGAGAAACGAGTCCGCGACTACGTGATCCCTGAGGGTGCTCAGCTCACTGTCGAAGATGGCGAAGATGTGACCGCAGGCCAGACGCTTGCCAAGATATCACGAGAGGCATACAAGACCCGAGATATCACGGGTGGTTTGCCGCGAGTCGCCGAGCTGTTTGAGGCACGTCGCCCAAAGGACCCGGCCACAATTTCCGAGATCGATGGTGTGGTCAGGTTCGGAGACATCAAACGGGGCAAGCGCGAGATATTCGTGCAACCAGAGGCCGGTGAGGCTCAGCTATACGAGGTACCGGCTGGCAAGCACTTGCGCGTGCATGAAGGAGACAAGGTTTGGGCCGGCGACCGTCTGACGGAAGGTCCCGTTAATCCGCATGATATCCTGCGGATCAAGGGCCCGCGGGCTGTCCAGGAATACCTCCTCAATGAAGTTCAGGAGGTCTATCGACTGCAGGGCGTGAAGATCAACGACAAGCACATCGGTGTTATTGTGAGGCAGATGCTGCAGAAGATGAAGGTCGTTGAACCGGGAGACACGGATTTCCTCGAAGGCGAGAACGTCGATAAGGTTGTCTTCCGTGAAAAGAACGAGAGGATCCTTCGAAAGGGAAGCGAGCCAGCTACTAGCGAACCTCTACTCTTGGGTATCACCAAAGCCTCGCTCACGACTCAGTCGTTCATATCGGCGGCCTCGTTCCAGGAAACGACCAGGGTGCTCACGGACGCGTCCATCAGGGGTGCAAAGGACGATCTGCTCGGACTCAAGGAGAACATCATCATCGGACATTTGATCCCGGCAGGTACTGGCATATACCGGTACTCGGAGATCGAGATTGAGCCGCCCGAGGGATTTGAGCCGCCTCCAGCTCCACCGGAGTCTGAGGAGGAAATGGCTGGAGTCCCAAGCCCGTTTATTACCCCGCCGAAGGAGCCTGCTGAGGCGGAGGCCTAAAGGAGTCGGCCGCACTGCGCCGCACGGCAGGGTCAACTGCCGTGCGGCTCCACTATACCTTATTAAGGTATGCTGACCTGCCAGAGACACCTGTTCTCCCTCCCTGATGGGATTCACTATTTGAACTGCGGCTACATGTCGCCGTTACCCAAGCCGGTTGAAGAAGCTGGCCTCGCAGGTCTTCTAACGAAGCGGGTGCCGTCGGTTATCGGACCCGACGATTTCTTCAATGGACTGGAGCAGATCCGGGTCCGCTTTGCCCGTCTGGTTGGGGTCACCGACGGCGCCCGCATTGCTGTAGTGCCATCGGCTTCGTATGGCGTTGCCACCGCTGCGCAAAACCTGCCAGTTTCGGGATCGCAGAACATCGTTGTGACGGCAGCGCAATTCCCCTCAAACATATATGCTTGGCGACGGGTGGCCGCAGAATCCGAGGCCGAGCTTCGCACCATTGGTCCCCCAGTTGGAGAGTTGAGACGCGGAGCGATCTGGAACGAAAGGCTGCTGGAGGCGATTGATGAGTCGACTGCTGTGGTCGCTCTGGGCCAGGTGCACTGGACCGATGGCACTTTCTTCGACTTGGATGCGGTGGGTGCACGAGCCCGCGAAGTGGGAGCGGCTCTCGTGGTGGACGGGACCCAATCTGTTGGTGCCTTCCCTTTTGACATAGCTGAGCTTCAGCCCGACGCCCTGATCTGCGCAGGATACAAGTGGCTGATGGGACCCTACAGCCTTGGCGTCGCCTACTTCGGCCCGCGGTTCGAGCGTGGCGTGCCGTTGGAGGAGACCTGGATCGGGCGCGTTGGCAGCGACGACTTCCCTCGGCTGGTTGACTACCAGGATGTGTACAGACCCGGGGCTGCGCGGTTCGAGGCGGGTGAGACCAGCAACTTCATCTTGGTCCCTATGCTCAATGCGGCGCTGGAGCTGGTGGGAGGGTGGGGAGTCGAGGCGATTCAGGCTTACTGCCGCGGCCTGACCGATACTCTGGTAGCGGAAGCAGGGGCGCTAGGCTTTGGGGCCGAAGAGGGCCGCTGGAGAGCTGGTCATATGGTGGGGCTCAGGATGCCGCAGGGTGTCCTTCCACAGGAATTGCAGGCGCGCCTGGCTGCGAATTCGGCCTTGGCTCAATCAGTCGGATCGTTCGTCACTCCTTGACCTAAGCTCAACGGCCATCTATGTTTCGAAGCTTTCGCCGAACTGAATATGGGCGGAGAGAGCGTTGTAGCGTTTCATTCTTTTGGACACGGTATGCCGACGATCAATCAGCTCGTCCGCCGCGGGCGGAAAGAGATGCAGAAGGCAGAGAAGGCTCCGGCGCTCAAGGGGAACCCCCAAAAGCGCGGGGTTTGTACACGCGTTTACACCACGACTCCGAAGAAGCCGAATTCGGCATTGAGGAAGGTTGCCAGGGTGCGGCTGACCAACGGGTTTGAGGTGACGAGCTACATTCCCGGCGAGGGGCATAATTTGCAGGAACACAGCATCGTGCTGATTCGAGGAGGCCGGGTGAAAGATCTGCCTGGTGTCCGTTACCACATAATCAGGGGCACGTTGGACGCCGCTGGTGTGTCCGATCGTAGGCAGGGGCGGTCGAAATACGGTGCCAAGAGGCCGAGGTGAGCAGACGACAGAAAGCGATCAAGCGCCCGGTTCCACCGGACCCAAGATACGACAGTCAGACTGTGACCAAGTTCGTGAACCACCTGATGGTCGACGGTAGCAAGTCTGTTGCGGAACGGGTCTTTTATTCCTCGATGGACTTGATAGAGCAGCGGACGGGGCAACCCGGTGTTCAAGTATTCAAGCAGGCTCTGAACAACGTGAAGCCTCAACTTGAGGTGAAGAGCCGGCGGGTGGGTGGCGCGACGTATCAGGTTCCGATCGAGGTGCGACAGGATCGGCGCACCGCTCTGGCGATGAGGTGGATTCTCCAGTATGCCCGTGGCCGGGGTGAGAAGTCCATGGCAGAGCGGTTGGCTGGAGAGCTGATAATGGCCTCGAAAGGTGAGGGCAGCTCGATCAAGAAGAAGGAAGACACTCATCGGATGGCGGAGGCGAACCGGGCCTTCGCTCATTACCGGTGGTAATGTAAGAACTTAGATCGACAATCTCGGGACCCTGCGTAAAGGGATCCCGCGTCGCAGGGAGCTGTGCTCCCGGACGAGCGCGGAGCGAGACCTGTCCGAAACGGCGGATGACGGTCGCCCCGCTTTTTCGCTGCCTTGAATGGCGGCAGACGATTAATTGAAGGCAGATGACAGGGATAATTCCGGAGCTCGACATAGATCATGCCTAGGAGTACTTCGCTAGAGAGGATCCGCAACATCGGCATCATGGCGCACATCGATGCCGGGAAGACCACGACTACTGAGCGGATTCTCTTTTACACGGGCCGGACCTACAAGCTTGGCGAAGTTCATGATGGAACTGCGACCATGGATTGGATGGAGCAGGAGCAGGAGCGGGGGATCACGATCACTTCTGCAGCGACATTTTGTCAATGGAAGCGGAACGAAGACGTCTACCAGATCAATATCATTGACACTCCGGGACA
>JARRLJ010000500.1:0-4736 GCA_037387025.1 Gemmatimonadales bacterium | reverse complement strand
GTGTAGAAATCGCCCGTGTATAGCGTCGCGAACGCGCCCACCCTGATGTCGGCGGGCAGGTTGGCATTGGCTCGCAGCTTGAACTCCCACTCTGAGTGGTTCTGCAGCTTGCCGTCGAAGTTGGTCTGCTCGTTGGGCCGCACAAACGGCCCCGTCCCGATCCCGAACGGGCTGTCATAGCCGCTCACACTGTAAAAGTTCCCCCGCAGGTCGGTCCACACTGCCGACGCCATGAGCGACCACGTCCTGAAGGCTCGCTGCACCGACACCTGCACTTGGTCCATCTTGCGCGTCGCCTCATCGGCAACGGTGAGAGCGAAGTCCTGCTCGTACGTCAGGTTTCCCACTTCGGCCGGCGTCAGGCCGAGGGCATCCAACTCACCTTGGGTCAAACCGAACTCCTCGTCGACGTACAAGATGTCATCGTTGCTCACCACAATGTTGTCGAGCACCAGCGGCTGTCCGTCCTGACCCAGGACCGGATCGCCGGTTTCGAAGTCGAAGACCTGGATGTTGCTCACCGTGGTATAATTGGTCGCGAGGTTCTTATCCACTAGAGAAACGATGTTCTTGTTGCGGCGATTCACGTAGAATGCCGACGCTTTCCAATTGCGGGCAAACTCGAACTCGATCCCGGCCACAAACTGATCCACATACGGCTGGCTCCAGTTCTCAACCGGCCCGACGTCGTCACCCAGCGTCTCCTCGCCGAAGAAGGCGAAGTACTGATCCCGCTCCGTTTCGGTGTAGGCACGATCCAGCTCGGGATCTGAGGGGTCGATCCAGTCCCAGTATTCCAGGTTGGTGAAGACGTTGCCGCCCTCCGTACGGTCGAACATCAGGGCGAACATGTCCTGGTAGTAGCGGCCCCAATGCCCCTTCAACGTGAGGTTCCGATCGGGAAGCAGGCTCACGGTGGCGCCCAGCCGTGGTGCAATCTTCGTGTCATCCGCGGCTTTGAACCGAGGACCACTCCCGTCACCCGGGGTCATGTCGCCACGGAAATAGCTGAGGCGCAGCCCGGGCGAGACGTTGATGCGCGGCGTGATGTCGATGTAGTCCTGAACGTAGACCGATGCAGTGGTCGATCGTGCATCGAGATGGATGTCACCGCCCCAATCGCTGGAGATGAATCCGCCGCCCGCCGTGGTCCACGTGGAGGGGTCATCGGGATCGAAGGCCGCTCCGATCCCGGAGCCACTGGTGTCGGGCCGCCAGGCGAGGTCGGCGTTGCGCGTGCGGTTCTCGTTCCACCAGCCGAGCTTGTATTCGCCGCCGACCTTCAGCTCGTGCATTACGTTGCCGGTGTACCAATACGACTCCCAGTTGAAAGCAACGGCAACGTTGTCGGGGCTTCTCAGGCGGGTGTACTCGTTGTTGCGGAACGACTCGCGATTGCCTCCCAGGAGTCGCACGTTGGTGGTGTTCGCACCGTTGAGTGGAAGCAGATCGTTGGCGGCGTTGTAACCCGTCACCTTCAGCTCGGTGTGGTGATTCCCGCTCCACTGGCGCTGCCAGCTCACGTTTCCAAAGACGGCCGGAGATTCCTGTTTTAACGCGGTCTCGGGACTGTCGAAGCTGTTGATACCGAGATTGTCCGTGAACAGGCCATCGTATCCGATGGAGACGTCAAACCCGTCCTTCTCCGTCGCTTTGTATGTCAGCTTGCCGAGTGCCTTCGCTTGGTTCTGTTGCTGGAAGAGTGTGGCACCACCATCCATCAGATACTGGACATCGCCCTCCGTAGATTCCCTGTAGTCCACCACGCGTGTGTCGGTGCGGATGTATTGGCCGGAGACGAAGTAATACAGTTTGTCGCGAATGATGGGACCCGCGATGTCGCCGTTGATCTCCCAGCGTTTGTCCACCTCAGAGCCGGCCTCGAAGGCGTTGACGTTGGTGGCATTCAGGGCCGACGCCCCGTAGTTGAACCGCAGGTTGGGCTCGAACGTGTTGGTGCCCGACTTGGTAACGATGTTGACGACGCCGCCTTGGAAGCCGCCGTATTCGGCGCCGGCCCCGAGTCCCTTGACCGTGATCTCTTCAATCCAGTCGACGTTGGGCAGCAGGAAATCACCGCCAAACCCCGGGTCGTTCACGTTCACGCCGTCCAATTGGTAGACGTTGGCCTGTTCGGTCGACCCACCCCACACCTGGTTGTCGCGCGCACCCGGCGTGAATTCGATCAGTTCCACAGCCGTCCGGGAGACAGGGAGCGTCTGCAGCTCTCCGGCTCGCACCGTCGTGTTAACCTGTTGTGTCGTTCGCTCGATCAGGGTCGCATCTGCCTGCACCGTGATGGCTTCGAGCTGGACCGGGGCCGACTGGGACATGACGTCGAGCGTAGTCGTCTGAGCCGCCGTCATGCGTACGCCCGTGTTGACCACCGGCCGATAACCGATTGTGCGGACCGCAACGGTGTACAACCCGGGCTTCATGAACCCGATGCGGTAAGTACCGTTGTCGTCCGTCACGGTCTGGGCGGGATAGGAACCGTCTTCCAGCGAAACGTTGACCTGCGCGTTTGCGATCGGCGTTCCGTTCTGGTCAACCACGCGGCCTTTGAGGACACCTGTCTGGTCGGTCTGGGCGGTCAGGTGCAGGGGCAGTGCAAGAACCAACAGGAAACTCACGACGAGAAACCGGGTCATGGAATTGCGCTCCACTATGGAGATGGGGATTCGGTCAGGCGACTCATTGGCCAGTTTTACGGCTTTACGTTGATCTTCTGCGAGGAATCCTCGCCGTTCACCACGATCCGATAGGCGCCGGTCTTGTCCAGCGTCAGACCGGAGAACGTGTAGCAGTAGTTCCCATCTTCATTGGGTGTCGTTGGGATCGTAACCGGTAAGGTCGGGAGCCCGCCGAATGTCGTAGGTTCGCCGTTGTTCTTCAACGCCTCTAGGCTTGTTATCTCCGAACCAGGAGTCCCGCACACCTTGAGATCGTTGAACGTTGCCAGCCCATCGTCGCCGAGTTTGAAGTCGCCCGTCGGCGGGTCGGGATCAAAGTAGAACGGTATAATCCCGACGGCCGTGAACGTCAACGTGCCGGTGCCAAGCGTGACGTTCGGATCGGTGCTGTGCATTGTGGGTGCGTAGACGTTGTCGATCGGGGTAGAGAGGTCACCCATCTCCTCACCGATGCCGATGGCTGTAAACACGACGGTATTGCTGCCTCCAACGACAGTAAACGAGTACTCCGCCAGACCGTCCGCGTCAGAGAATACCGAGTCTACCTGAGGGGCTAGCCCGGGCTGCGTCAGCGTGACGATCACGCGAGCATTGGCGTATGCATCCGGATCGGGCGTAGAGCCGTCCTCGAACTCGCCCGAGTCGAAAACGTTGGCCTTGGCAGTAACCACCGTACCCGGATCGTGCTGGCCGAGATCTCCATCGAGCGGATCGGGCACCCACCAGCCTGGTCCCGCAACCTGGTAGCTGCTGCGGAATCCGTCGGTGCCGGCGCAGCCACGGTTGCAGGCCGCGACAGGTTGGGGAGTGAGAACATCTCTGATCTGTTCGGTAACGGAGCGCCATGTTCGCTTGGCGAACCGGGCAAACAGCTCGGTCTTCGTGAACTGATATGCCTGACCCTGTGCGGGCGCCGGAGCTGAACAGTTCTCTGCTTCGCCGTGTCCCAGGGCCACGACCAGGCCATCGGTAGTGCTGTAGCGGTGGATGGTCAGCCGCTCGATCTGTTCCGCCGACAGGATGCCGTCCGCTTCTCCGGGAGCGTTGCACAGTTCGGCGACTCCGGTCACGTTGTCGTCGAACGAGTTGATCTCTACACAGTCGCCCCAAGTCACCAGATCCACCAGGCCGCGCTCTCTGAGATCTTGGCAGGCCCTGAGCGCGAGCGTAGCGCCTTGGTCGGGCGTCGCAGCGGCGATGTTCTGACCGCCTTCCTGCAGCGGCAATGTCTGACCGGCAGCCAGGGTGGCCGACGCGCAGACTTCGGACAGAGGATCGAAGTCGTGGTCGAGCGCGAAGCACGCCGCGTTGGCCTCGATGATGACCTTGATCGGTTGGTTTACTTCACCTTGGCCGTTTCGGTTTACCCGGCAGAACGGTTCGTCCGCGCACGCTCCTTCGTTTGGCCCATCGTCGACGTCCAGGTCACGCAGCGCCCCCAACGGCCGTGAACCGAGATAGATCTCGATACGGTGATGGTAGCCAGGGTTCAGCTCACCGGCGTCTCTCAGGTTCGCCGTGTAGAAGCCGCCGGTCGTATTGTAGGTCATCGGGAGGTTGGCGATGACCGGAACGTCCGGATCACATGGGTAAATTGTATAATCGTTCCGCTGCTGCCCCGGGCTCAGGACCGTACCACTGTCATCCCCAACTGTCAGCTGGCAAATTCGTGCAATTGGCATCAAGTTCGGATTGGTAGTACCCTCAAAGTTCTCACCGGTCGCATCGAAGTCGGCGAGAGGCTGCTGGAAGAAAACGTCGGGGTTTGCAAAGGTCGTGTCCGGCGACGCGTGCCCCCCGTCCACAATTGCAGCCAACGGTCCTTCAATGTCACCTGTTGAGGATACCGGCGAATCGCTACAGCTCACTGCAAAGGCAAGTACCAGAACGAGAGGCAGGTGCTGCGCGATCCGTAGACGCAGCCCGCCCAATGCGGGTTCCATCATGAATAGTCTCCAGTGCTGAATGTGGTCCCAAAAGAGAGAGGGAGTTCAGCTTACTCCCCCAACCAATGCGCCATCACAATCGCCTGTCTGCCGCGGG
>JARRLJ010000499.1:0-2826 GCA_037387025.1 Gemmatimonadales bacterium | reverse complement strand
GGGTTGGCGGAAAGGTAGAAAGACTGAAGATTCCAAAACCCGCGCAGATTATGAAGGTCGCCCCCACTATTGGACGCCACAGTTGATTCCTCGCTCGCAGCCAGGTCTCCCACTCAGGCAATGACGGGTTGGCGAGTCGCCTCACTCGCATCACCAAGTGAATCATCGAATCCACCCCCATGGCGAGGGCCACGTTCGCGGCGGGTGAAGTGATGATGTCGATCGGCATTCCAAGGTGGGCCGCCGTGCCCAATACGATCGAGGGGATGCTGCAGAGGCAAACGACCATGGCAGCGGTTCGACGACCGGAACGGGATGTGATGAAGGCAATTCCCACGAAGAGCAGCAACAGACCACCCAGTCCGATACGAAGACTCGAGGCGATGAGCTTACCTAGCTGTCCTTGAAGCTCGTAATGCCCGGCCAGGAGGGTAACCTGTAGATCGCTTTCCGTGACATGATCTCTCACCCGATTCACGACTTGCGAACGCGTTTCCGTGCGGCCTGACTCGCGCATGCGCAGGAAATAGCGTCCCTGCTCACGGTCGGGTGTGACAAAACTCCGGCCGGCGCGATTCGCAAAGGAACTCTCCAAGATGTCCATCAGCTGAGACCAACTCATGAAGCTGCCGAAGGGAGCCAGCCTGGCATGTGCCAAGAGCAATGCGGGTGAGATCGTGACACCGACGGACGAGTCATTCTCGAAGCGCTCCTGCAATGCCCACATCTTTTCGTTCATCCGGTCACTATCGATTGGGCTGCCATCGGGATCGGTGACCGCGACGTTCAAAGGACTGCTTCCACCATCACGATCGATTGCCTCGAGTCCGTTGCGCAGGTCGCTACCTGTAGCGAAGTACGATAGCAGACTCGGATCGGTATTGAGCTGCGGTAAACCGATCGCGGCGACGACAGTGATGATTCCGATCGCGAGGAGCCACCACGCACCGTGTCGTGTTGGCAGGAGGGCACCAAAATCGGCTCTCTTGCGATCCGGCGGTGCGTTTGCTGCGACGGCGGAAGTGCCGCGCAAAAAGGTGGGGTAGATACCGTATGCTATCGTGATGGCCGTCACCGTCCCGATTGCCCCCGCGATGCCCAATTCTCGCAAAGGCTTGGCGGACGCCACCAGTAGGCTGAGAAAACCGAGCACTGTCGTGGCCATGCTCCAAAAAGACGCGCCGAACGTCAGCGATATGGAATCTGCGACAGGGTCGAGGCCGCTACCGCCGTTCTCTTCGACGATGCCCTTCCAGTTCGATGTCAAGAAGACTATGTGTGAAAGCGTGAGTACGAATACAATGACCGCAATGTTGGCCGTTAGCAGACCGATGCCGATATCCAACAAGTGTGCGAGTGAAAGAGTGACTGCACATCCGAGCAGGCATGTCGTGAGCGTTCCGACTACTATGTGCCGGTTGCGGTACACCAAACCCACCAATGTCCCGAATACGAGAAATGCCGCCGCACTGAACACGACCAGATCGCGAAACAGATTTCTGCGGATCAATTCGACGATGTATGGAACTCCCGACACTACTATATCGAGGTCGTCTTTCATGAACGGTTGAATCGCGCCCTCGATCTGGGGGACGAGCTCGGTCGGGTCCGGGTCCGGAACCTGAACGATGAGATTCGTCGATGACCCACCCGGGTTGAGGAGCAACCGGCTCCACAGCGGGCTGTTGGCGGCATCATCAGTCGTGACGCTGCTAACGCTCGTCACTGCAGGAATCGCAGCCAGTGCCGCCGTCAGCTCCCGAATCTCGGACAAGTACGAGTCAGACGTGATGTCCGGAGCGGCAGCTCGTACGATCACTTGCTGGGGAGAGGGAAAGCGCCTGTCCATCTCCTGCAAGGCCACCAGTTGAGGGTCTTCTCTGGAGAAGAAGAACTCGCTTTCCACCTCGGGTGAGAGATCGATCCACTCGAGCACGGCGAACATCGATATCGCGCCAAGAGCGACGCAGATCCACTCCGCGTACTTGGACTGGGTGGAGGAATGCGGTCCGGCTCTCAAAGGAGCCACCTATGTTGCAGGCGAACATGAGGCGCTGGCGGCGGAGCCATATCTGTGTCTATCCTTAGTAAGACCCGAGTCACCCTGTGAGGAATTCAATGTGCAACATTCAGCGCACGATGAGAACACTGGCTCTTCTTGCTTGTGGCTTGATTATCTACGCGCCGGCTGCTGAAGCTCAAGAGGCCGAAGTCGAGGCGGCGATGCTGGCTAGTCTGAACGCGTGGAATGAAGGGAATGTCGCAGCCTTCGGTGCTTTCTTCACACCGGATGCCAGGGGATTCAATCTGGATGGTGGACTACTCATACGCGGGTTCAACAGCCAGGCATTGGAGGCAGCTCTCGCTGCTGGTTTCGGGATCGACGTCGAGCCGCGGGACATCGATGTGAAGGTGTATGGCAACACCGCGGTGGGGGTAGCGTATCTCGATGGATCCATCACCCTACCGGGCGGGACGATCAGGGAAGGGATCTGGAGATACTCGGAGACGCGCGTCAATGAGGGCGGCACCTGGAAGGTCGTCCAATACCACATATCTCAGATGACCGTGACGGTGCCGCGGCCGCAGCGGAAGCCCGATTCTGTCAGGCTTCCACTCGCATAGTCGAGGATACACTGCGGAGGACCAGAAGGCCCGCGGCAAGCGCGTGCATAAGTTGATGGCTCGGATGTGAGTCCGACGACGATCCGGAGACACCACCTCCCATCAAGAGGACCCTATGACAGTGATTCTGGATGGCACCGGTCTAACGATCGAGAAAGTCGTTCAGGTAGCACGCAATAGCGAACCAGTAGAACTCCATCC
>JARRLJ010000498.1:0-5885 GCA_037387025.1 Gemmatimonadales bacterium | reverse complement strand
TCAGAGGCACGTTGGGTACGTCGAGTTCGACCCGCGCAATGCCATCTTGCACATCCGTCTTCAACGCTCCCATGATCAGCAACGTTCCAGCACCATTGCGAATCCCATCCCTCCCTGGGCGCACACGGAGATCAATCCAAACTGGACATCACGGCGCTTCATTTCGTTAGCCAGGGTCAAGGTCAGTCTGCCGCCGGTTGCGCCAAAGGGATGGCCGATTGCAATCGAGCCTCCCAGGACATTCAGGGTTTCCCAATTCACTTCGCCGATGGCCGCCGATCGGCCCAGCTCCTCACGCGCCCATTTATCCGATTCGAAGGCCTTTATGTTCGACAGCACCGGTGATGCAAAGGCCTCGTGCATTTCAACCAGACCAAGTGCGTTCCATTCGATTCCAGCCCGCTCCAGAGCCTTTGGTACAGCATAAGCGGGCCCCTGCAAGAGCTGGCTACCGGGATCCAAGGCAGCCACTGCATAGGATCGGATGTAGGCAAGCGGATCGTACCCCATGGTCTCCGCCGCTTCCCCGCTCATGAGCAATACAGCGGAAGCTCCGTCTGTTAGGGGTGATGAGTTCGCGGCCGTCACGGATCCATACCGCCGGTCGAAGACGGGCTTGAGCTGCGACATCTGCTCCAAACTGGTATCAGACCGGATTCCGTTGTCTCGAGTCACGACGCCGTCAGAGCCAACCCCGAAAACCGGCGCGATCTCGGCCGTCAGTCGACCATCTCGAGCGCCGGCTAGCGCCAGTCTGTGGCTGCGCAGCGCCAGCATGGAGGATTGGCACGTTGGAAAGGCTTTCAGCGCCACCAGCTATGACCACATGGACGTGTCCAAACAGTATTTGATTGTGCCCGAAAGCGATCGCCTGGTTGGCCGACGCACATGCCCGGTTCACTGTTGCCGCCGGGATGTTCTCCGAAAACTGCGGTAAGAGACTTACTTCACGGGCCAGATTGGGGGCGAGTGGGCTCGCGACCACTTGGCCAAAGTACATCTCGTCCACCTGGCTGCCATCCAGATTAGCTCGGTGGACCAGCTCCACCACTGCTCGGCGTGCCAACTGAACCGCCGATAGATCCTTGAAATCAGTACCGGCCTTACAAAACGGGGTCCGACACCCCGCAACCACGGCCACTCTTCGGTTGCCCCTGGCTGTTACCATCGAGAAGAAGCTAGCACCAAGCCGCGTGCCGGGATACCACTTGTGGCCAGCCGGGCAATTGTCCCATCATAGGACCCGTTAGTTTCCTAACACACCGTGGCGGTTCTTTTGCTGCCGCTGAAAGCCCGACTGAAGACCTGCAAAGAGACATGCTAGCGGATTCCACGTTCTCACACGAAACCAGATCGAAGAATATCTCGGCAATGGCCACCGTGCCGCTTGACCTGCTTGTAGTTGGGGCGGGCATCACTGGAGCGGGCATAGCACGTGATGCGGCCATGCGGGGAATCCGAACAGCCGTCATTGACAAAGGCGACTTCGCATCTGGTACTAGTTCGCACTCTTCACGACTAGTGCACGGTGGACTGAGGTACCTCGAGCACCGTCAGTTTCGTCTGGTGTTCGAAGCCAGTCGTGAACGTCGTGTGCTGTTGAGAATCGCCCCTCACCTCGTGTGGCCCCGCTCGTTCCTGTTTCCGATCCACGAAGGTTCCCGCGTGTCGCGTCTGAAGCTCGCTGCCGGGCTATGGCTATACGATTTACTGGCGATGTTCCGCAATGTCCACCGACATAAGTTGCTGAGTCGAACTGCGATGAAGCGAGCCGAACCGAGACTCAAGGAACGAGGGTTGAAGGGTGGGGCACGTTACTATGACGCCCAATGTGATGACGCGCGACTAACGTTGGCCACGATTAGAAGTGCCCATCGACACGGCGCACTCGCAGCCAACTACGTCCAGGCTGAACAGCTAGACTTTGCCGACGGCAAGGTACGAGGAGCACTCGTAACCGATCTGGTAACCGGGCAAGAACACAGCCTACATGCTCAAGTAGTGGTCAATGCCACTGGCCCGTGGTCCGACCAGATCAGATCGCAGGAGGGTAGCAAGCCCGCGCTGCGGCCAACGAAAGGCGTGCACATCGTTGTTCCGCGACACCGGATCGGTAACGAAGAGGCCCTGACAATCACGTCCCCCATAGACGGACGCGTCATGTTCATCATCCCGTGGGGTGAGTTCGCATATGTTGGAACTACGGATACCGACTGCCTGCACGTTCCAGAGGAGACCTACCCGGACGCTGAGGATGTGGTCTACTTGCTGCGGTCGGCGAATGCGTTGTTTCCTGACGCCAGGCTGGCTCCGTCGGACGTGATGGCTACCTGGTCAGGTCTGCGCCCCCTACTTGCGCCCGACGATCCCAGAGATCCTAGCTCTGTCTCCCGTGAACATCGCATCCTGGAGAGCCCAAGCGGGCTCATTTCAATAATCGGGGGCAAGCTCACCACGTTCAGGGTGATGGCCGCGGAGACGGTGGACACCGTGTCCCAACGACTGCATGAGAGCGACGGGCGACCGGTCGCGGCCACAGCTGCGACAGACGAGGAGCCACTCCCCGGTGGAGAATCCCACGATTTGGAGGTAATAGCACGGGAGGCGGAACGCGAGGGACTCCCTCGTGACACAGCAGAACACCTGGTGCGGGCCTACGGTGCTGAGACGGCGGCTGTGGTTAGGTTGGCACAGGGAAGCTCAGCGTTGGCAAAGCCGGTGGCGCCAAATCACCCGGCGTTGCTCGCCGAATTGGTCCACGCCATGAGGAGAGAGATGGCAATCACGCTTGGCGATTTGCTGATCAGACGGACTCATTTGTTCTACGAAACGGCCGATCACGCGATCGGACAGCTGTCCACGGTAGCTGATTTGGCAGCTTCAGAAATGGGGTGGGACCAAGACAGAGCGGCAGCTGAGCGAGCCGCGTATGAGACCGAGGTTGAACTCTCCATGGCTTTTCGTTCGGAACTGGAGTCCCTGGAGTGACCCCCCGGCTCAGTCTAGGGCGGGGAGTTTGCCACCCTTCACCCTGCCTTCCCGGAAGGCGCGGGCCGACCGATATTCGGTTATGAGACGGGCGAGGCTATCGGCGCGACTAGAGTACAGCCGTTTGTGCTTCCTCGGCGCCCTTCGCGCAAGGGCGTATGCTGTTAGCAGCGGCACTCCAACCGTGCTATCCAAGTAACACACAACCGCGTTCGGTAACTGATCTGGATCAACCTTGCCCCAACTCACGGCCTCGGCCGGAGTAGCACCCGAAAGTCCTCCTGTGTCCGGTCGCGCATCTGTAATTTGCAGGTAGTAATCATTCCCGTTCTCATGTATCCCCAGCACTTCTTGGATCTGCGGTTCGGTTTGCAGGACGAAGTTTTTGGGGCTTCCTCCCCCAATGATTAGCACCCCGCTCTTTCCTCCACCTCTCTTTGCGTCCAGAACAATTGCCGCTGCGTTTCAGGCCCAGAGCCTTTTCGCGTTCGCTCAGGTAGCCACCCAATCTATGGTGGTATTCAGCCGTGCTCATCGAATGCTGGAACTCGTCGCGCAAAGAAACGTCACGGATGAACTTGTCGGTTCTCAGCAGCACACTGTAGTCGAAAACGATGTCGTAGATGCGTACAACGCCTTCTCTCCTCAACTCGATGTCATCGCTGAAGGGCGATCCCATATGCATTGAGAAGCCAAGTGCAAAGTGGGCGTCGTGGTACAAGTTCGCCCCCGTCGACACAATCCAGTCCACAAAGCCAGCCTCGATCAGTGGAATCACGGCCGACATTCCCAGTCCGGCCGGTGTCAACGCGCCGGTCAAACTCATCCCCACTGTAACGTCATCGGCCAGCATCCGCTGGCTGAATAGGATACATGCTTCTCTAATCCGGCCGGCGTTGTAAGCGCAGAAGGCATTGTCTATCAGCTCAGTGACTGTCTCTCTTCCAGTAATCGGCTCCGGCTCGATCGGCTTTCCACCCAACAGCCTGGTTTGGTCGGTCATTCTGAGGCGTTCTCCTTCAGGCCTGTGGTTGGGGGAAATTCACTGGCGGACCGCTTGCGCCACGCTTCCTTGACGATCTCTAGAACGCGGCTCGGGTCGTCCGTAACATGGAACAGCTCAAGATCGTGGACGCCGATTTTCCCTTCCTCACGAACAACGTGTTTCAGCCAATCGATGAACCCACGCCAGTAGTCTTGGCCCATCAGAACAACTGGAATATCACCGATCTTGCCAGTCTGCTTCAGTGTCAACACTTCGCACAGTTCGTCCAGAGTACCGTAACCGCCGGGCGGAAATATGAAGGCACACGAGTACTTCACCAGCATCGTCTTTCGCGCGAACATGTATCGGAAATGAACTGTCCTGTCCACGTACGGATTTACAAGCTGCTCCTGCGGCAATTCGATGTTTAGACCGATCGACAGCGTACCAGCATCCTGGGCTCCCCTGTTTGCCGCTTCCATTATTCCGTTTCCGGCTCCGGTGATGACCGCGAAGTTGTTCTCACCTAGCAGCCTGGCGGTCTCGACGGTCTTCTGGTACCAGAGATCTTCAGGTCGTGACCGTGCCGAACCGAAGAACGTAACGGCTGCTCCGACATCCGCCAATTCGTCGAAACCCTCAACGAACTCGCCTAGAATTCGCAAGGCTCGCCAGGGGTCAGTATGTACAAAGGCCCTCCGTTCCATGATGGTCGGAGGCTGAAAGAGCTGTTCGTCGGCTGTCAGGTGTTCGGCGGGTGTCCTGTCAGGGTTCGAGGACTTCGATGGCTGCGACATTGTCTTCCATGAGATTGTAAAAGAAGGGCGAGAGACGAACATGTCCCGGTCGCGCGTCGGCGATTATACCAGAATCCGCGAGTTGCCTGACCTGGCCATGCGGATCGTCACTGGGGAGCATGACTATTGCTGCCCGATCTTCCGGTCGGGAGGCTGTCTTTGGCCGGAGGCCTGCTCGTTGGGCACGTTCGATCAGATCGTTGGTCAGATCCAAGACAACGTCTCGGATTGTGGGGACGCCAACCTCGTTTATGATTTCGAGTCCGCCAAGCTGGGCAAAGACGGAGAGCAGAGACGGAGTGCCCTGTTCGTAGCGCCGCGCATCCCGGTGCCAATCGATCATTCTAGGATCGAACTCGAATTGGCGCTCATTAGCAAACCAGCCGGTCTGGCTGGGCACCAATTGGCTCACCAGCGCATCACGCACGTATAGAAAGGCTATGCCTGGACCTCCAAGAAGCCACTTGAGCCCGCCAGCGCACAGAAAATCAACTTCCGTGCGATGCACATCCAGGGGAACCTGGCCAGCGCTCTGGTACGCATCGATAAAGCATAACGCCCCATTCTCATGAGCCAGCTGGGCAATCGCCGCTATGTCCTGGATCGCACCCGTTGTGAAATACACGTGCGATGTGGCCACTAGCGCCGTACGGTCATCCACGGCGTCTGCAATAGCATCTGGCGGAACAGTGATCCCGTCAGGGCTCTCAACTATAACGACCTCTACTCCCAACGGGCGCTTCGCAAGCCACTGGTAGGTCAGCGTTGGGAAGTCGAGCGCGGTGGTCACTACTCGGGGGCGTGATTTGTAATCTAGTGCGCTGGATAGGACCGCAGTTGCCGTGGATATCGACGCATGGAGAGCAATCTCCGCTGGCTGGGCCCGAATGACCTCAGCGTACCCCGCTCTCAAATCAGCTAATGCCTTCCACCAAACGTCGTACCAAGCCGAGGCGCCACGAGAATGCCACGTGCGCATGTATCCAGAGATGCTCGCCTCAACTCTCGTTGACAATGCTCCTAAAGAGCATGAGTTCAAGTAAATTATCTTGTTGAAGATCGGGAACTCAGAACGGTATCGAGCTAGTGAGTGCTCGCTCAGCGATGATATTGGC
>JARRLJ010000497.1:0-2846 GCA_037387025.1 Gemmatimonadales bacterium | reverse complement strand
GAGAGCCGGATGCGGGAGATCCGCACGTCCGGTTCGGAGGGAGGGGGAGCCGAAACCAATCGGTTCTCCCTACCCCTATCTGCCGTCCGTAAGAAACGGGAGACGGGAGACGAGAGACGGGAGATGACCACCCAACCCTTCCGCTTATTCCGGGTTGGTGGGGAGGGTCCCGCTCCCTGCTCCCCGCTCCCCGCTCCCTGTTCGCCGTTTCCGCGTTCATCCGCGGCCTGACCGGCGAGCGGCGGCTTCACCAACATCGTCCTCTCACTTCGCGGCAATCGATCTGTAATCCTGCGATCACATCCGTTCCACCTTGAGGTTGTATGCTAGAAATGACCGATTTCCAAGGAGCCAGGTATGAATGGCATGGTTCGCCTTCGTTTCTGGCCACTGGTCTGTGCGACAGCCGCCTGCCTCGATCCGCTAGCTCCTGAAACGGACACAAGCCCTCCGACGCCACTAGACACGTTGACACACGTCACCGTAACCAAGGTCGGCGACTTGCGGTATGTGGTTCACTGGAACGGCGCTCCGATAGCGTGCCCTACCTCGGTTAAACAGACTTTCCCCATTCCCTATCTGCAGGAGCGCGACCCATGGTACGGTGAGCAACTACGGGCCGCCGGGGAGGGTTCCTTGTGCGACGATCAGGACCCGCCGGAGGAGGTCTACCGACTGAGTTGGATCCCGAGCTTCGACCCAACTGTAATTGTGCGATTGGAGAGACTATCGTCCGGCGTACATCTAAGCGCCGTGAGGTTATCAGGAGCCGGGGGGTATGAACCAGGAGTACCGGTTGCGCGGGCGAGACTGGACCTAGCTGAGTCGGAATGGCGACACTGGTTGCACCTGGTGTCCAGTGCGCGTTTCTGGACTGCACCAACCGCGGAATCGCACAAGGTCCTCGACAAGGACGGCAACGAAGTATACGGGATGGGCCTTGACGGAGCGCAGTGGCTCCTCGAGGCAAGGCGCGGAGCAGACTATCATGCCGTCGATCGCTGGTCCCCGATGCGCAATGGTCCCTACGCGGCGTTCCGAGCCGCGAGCGAGTGGCTCCTCAACCGCTCCGGACTAGTTGGTGACTCCCTGGTTGTCTCGTATTAGGCCCGCACAGGGCGTCAATTCCCTGTCTTCACGAATAGACCGGACTCACACCTTTGGGACTGGCCTTTTACTAGGTACCTCACAGAACCCTACCTCGCCTGAGTTGTTGACCCTTCCCCACCCCCGAGGCGAAATTTTCTGACATGGTACACTTCGACCAAGACGCGCTTGCCAACCTATGCAAAGACAACGCAGTCCGCCGGCTGCGGATCTTCGGATCTTCGGCGCGTGGCGAGGAGCGCCCCGACTCCGATGTTGATCTCATCGTGGAGTTTGCTAGGCCCACCGGGTTTGTTGAACTACTTCGTCTGGAACGCCTCCTCGCAGAGATCTTCGGGCGGCCTGTGGACCTGGTAACCGAGCCAGGGCTCGACCCATACATCCGAGACTCCGTTCTTTCCTCGGCGTCAATCCTCTACGATGCCGCTGCCTGACGTCGTTTACCTGCGTCACATGCTGGATGCGATACAGCGGCTGGAGGACTACGCCGCGAGGATCACTCGAGACCAGTTTGACCGTGACACTCTAATCCAAGACGGATTCGTGCGTCAGATCACTGTGTTGGGCGAGGCCGCAGGCAAGATCTCAAACAGCTTTGCCGCTTCGCACCCGGACATACCCTGGCCGGACATCACCGGCATCCGCCACAAGCTGGTTCATGATTATTTCACGGTGGACATCGACGTTGTCTGGGACACAGCAACCGTAAGTGCCCCGAACTTGAAGCCGATGGTCGAAGCGGCATTGAGGTCGGAGGAAGATCAGCCCTAGTCGTTGCTCTGACGAGAATCGGGAGCAGCGGGACGGGCCGCTGGTGGATCAGATTGAGACGAGTCGGCAAGAGACGGGCAGAGACGGGGGACGAGAGACGGGAGCGGAACCCGCCCCACCCATCCGCGTCAAACAGCAGGTTTCCGCGTTCATCCGCGGCCTTACTGCCGTGGGTCGAGTGACGAGTTCACTCGTTCGCACTATTCCGCGCGCGCGTGGCGACGCCTCCCCTAACTCGTCCTTCAGGGCCGCTCTGTAGGCTTCACTCCGGGCTTTCAACTCGAGTTCCGAATCCAACCCAAGCGACATCAGGGTTGGTACCGTTGGTCAAAGACCCAAACGATAGCGGCCTAGGTACAGTTCAAGAACTCATAGAGTGGATCGAAGTTGTTTTCATCGGCTGCCCGCAAAGCTGCGATGTAATGACGGCGGGCGTCGCCAGCTCCGTGAAGATCACCACCACCCCACTCGAAACGAGAATGTCCCAGCGCAACGAGTAACACATCGGTCATCAGACGGGCATGACGGCCGTTACCGTTGGGAAACGGATGAATATGGGCCAGCCGATAATGAAATTGAGCCGCCAACTGGCACGGTTCGAAGACGCGATGATCCAGCCAGTACTTCGCATCTTCGCACAGGTTGTGCAGTCCCTCAGGGATTCCTTGCCACGGTATCCCAATGTTCTTGTCCGTCAACCGAAACTGCCCTGCCCACTCCCAGGTGTCGTCGAACATTTTCTTGTGAAGGCTCCCTCGAGCGGAGTGATACCTTTGCTCTGCTCGGCTGTCAAAACTCATCCCACATAGATCGCGGTTTTCCTTCGAGCAGGTCACGGACCACATCCTCGACCTGTCTCGCGTGTTCCTCAGCCGAAACGCCTTGATCCTCAAGGCGCATCGAGTGCCCTACTCTCCCCACAATCCGCGCTGCAGCCAGCCGTGCCTGGCGCTCACGTATCTCCTGCA
>JARRLJ010000496.1:0-4805 GCA_037387025.1 Gemmatimonadales bacterium | reverse complement strand
CTCTGCTTCATCACATGCAACGGGTTCTTGAATTGCACTGGTGGCTCCGCCAAAGCCTTCAGGGCTATGTGGCCGCCATTATCCAACACGAAATCGAACAACTTCAGTGCGTGTACCATCTCTTCTTGGTGCTGCATCCGCATCCAATGTGAGAAGCCCGGAAGGTTGTTTGAGTCGAAGTATGCTGCCATCGATAGGTACACATAGGCAGATTCGAGTTCCATTGTAATCTGGTCGTTTAAAGCAGCCTCTACGGCTCTTGTCGGCATCGGAGTCTCCATGTTTCGGGCAGTCCAGTGAGGACAGGTGGTTCCCAACGCGCAGAATCTACCGACGAACGTTTGTCGATTCCAGATCGTGTCGGTCATAGGACCGGCTCTTCACCTGGCACCACCATCGAAACGATGACACAATACAGCTTGTCTATGTTATCGAGCGTGAAACTGAGAGTCGGCCCATGCCCACTATAGTTGATCCGCAAGAATTGAGTCTCGGTTCCCTACGGCCGTCCGTCGACGATAGAATCCAGCGGTGGCGAAACGAAGACGTCCAACGTCGAATCTGGAGCAAAGACCACACGGTTTGGTCTGTCGAGCCCGTTCCGGAGCTGACAGACAGATTGGGTTGGCTTGGCCTGGCTGAGACGATGCTGAGTCGCGTGCCCGAATTCGAGGAGCTCGCCGACACGGTACGGGACGCTGGCGTCAGCCACGTAGTTTTGTTGGGGATGGGCGGATCGAGCCTGGCCCCCGAGGTGTTTTCTGCCACGCTAGACCGAGCATCGGGCTACCCCGAGCTTGTGGTGTTCGACAGCACTCACCCAGTTGCCGTTGTCGATCTCCAACGACGATTGGACCTCACGAGCACTCTCTTCGTTGTTTCCAGCAAATCCGGCACCACGGTCGAGACCCTGTCCCTGTTTCGCACGTTCTGGGCCCGAGTCAGCCAGGTCAGCGCGGCTCCAGGCGAGCATTTCGTAGCCATCACCGACCCTGGTACGCCGCTTCAGCATATGGCCGAACAGAGGCATTTCCGCAGTGTCGTGAATTCTCCACCCGAGGTCGGGGGACGCTATTCTGCATTGACGCCCTTCGGCTTGGCCCCTGCCGCGCTCATGGGTTGCGATATAAGGGGATTGCTTGCCGCAGGTAGGACAATGGCCGCACTGCCAGACAATCCGGGTCTGCAGCTGGGCGCCGTTTTAGGAGAACTGGCCGAACGCGGTTTGGACAAGCTCACGTTCGTCACGTCTCCCACCCTCGCCGCGTTCCCAGCGTGGATCGAACAACTGGTGGCCGAGAGTACTGGAAAGAACGGCAAGGGCATCGTCCCTGTTGAGGGCGAGCCGCTACGACCGTCGCTGGACTACGAAAGAGACAGACTATTCGTGTTCATGGCTCGAGAGGGAGACGTCCCTGGTTTGGGCCCAGATAAGGCGGCACTGGCAGAGGCTGGGCACCCAGTGGTGGAAATCCAGCTGCATGAGCCAGCCGATCTTGGCCAAGAGGTATTTCGGTGGGAGCTGGCAGTGGCCTCCGCGGGAGCGATCCTTGGCGTGAACCCGTTTGACCAGCCGGACGTGCAGCTGGCCAAGCTCCTAGCTCGTGAGGCAATGGACGGCCGGGCCGGCAAGACCGGCCCGGCCGAATCGGCTCCGATCTCAGCCAGCGACAAGGAAGCACTGCGGCGCGAACTCGGCGCGTGGGCCCAAGTCCAGCCGGGCGACTACGTCTCACTGCAAGCCTACCTCGCCCAAGGTCAGGAAGCCTCGGCCGCGCTCAGCGAGATCAGGGCAAAACTGGGCGCCGGTCTAGGAGTGGCCACTACCGCGGGCTACGGCCCCCGTTTTCTCCACTCAACCGGACAGTTGCACAAGGGTGGCCCGAATAAGGGCCGTTTCCTGCAATTCATCGACCAGCCTGATGAGGACGTTCCGGTGCCGGAGACCGATTACAGATCGACCTGGGAAGTAGACCGGTGGAGGGTCTTGCGAACGTAGTCGCGGCACTGCCGTGATCCGTCTGTGCCAACCAGCAGAAAGGGACGAACATGGAACTCGGGATGATCGGATTGGGAAGGATGGGTGCCAACATGACCGAGAGGCTCCTGAAGGGCGATCATCGGGTGGTCGCGTATGACAGAGACAGTGCGGCAATCGAGAGAGTGGTCGATAAGGGCGCACTCGGTGCCGAGTCAATCCAGTCGTTGGTGGAGCAGTTGGCTTCGCCCCGAGCCATCTGGATCATGGTACCGGCCGGCGATCCGGTTGATGAAACGATCCAGGCGCTCCTGCCACTAATGGCAGCGGGGGATGTCGTCCTGGATGGAGGCAACTCCAATTATAGAGACACGGTGCGACGTTCCGTCCTGTTAGAGAAGAATGATCTTCATTTCGTCGACGTCGGGACTAGTGGCGGCGTTTGGGGCCTGAAGGAAGGCTATTCGCTGATGGTCGGTGGACCGACGAGTGTTGTGGAGCGTCTGGGATCGATCTTTGAAACCCTGGCACCGGGACCGAAGAAGGGATGGGGGCACGTAGGACCGAACGGGGCGGGTCACTTCGTAAAGATGGTACACAACGGTATCGAGTACGGGATGATGCAGGCGTTCGCCGAGGGATTCTCTCTGATGAAGCACAAGACCGAGTTCGATCTGGATCTGCATCAGGTAGCCGAGATTTGGAGGTATGGGAGCGTCGTGCGTTCCTGGCTGCTAGACCTCACTGCACGCGCGCTCGGCGAAGACCAGAGCCTCGAAAACGTTGCGCCCTATGTACAGGATTCGGGGGAAGGACGGTGGACCGTATTCGAGTCTATCGATCTTGATGTACCGGCACCGGTTACGGCGCTTTCTCTCATACAGCGCTTGCGCTCGCGAGATGATGAGTCCTATGCGGATCGCCTGCTGGCCGCGATGAGGAACCAGTTCGGTGGGCACGCAATCAAACGCGAGGGTTGAAATGGAATCAGGGATGACCGCGCCGCATCTCTTCGTCGTATTCGGGGGAACCGGTGACTTGATGCGTCGCAAGCTTCTCCCGGCTCTGGCCGAATTGCAGAACCGAGGTCAGTTGGGCGAGCGGCACTCTGTTCTGGGTGTATCGCGCCGCGGTGGGCACGACGATAACTCGTACCGTACTTGGGCTCTGGAGGCACTAGCGGAAGCAGGCCTGTCGCGGGAAGACCTGAGTACGTGGTGTGACACCTCGCTGCACTATCTGCAGATCGGAGAGGGTGCGCTGCAGGACTATCAGAGACTAGCCGACAGAATCGCAGAGATCGAGCGAGGTAACGATCTCAGTGGACACAGGACCTTCTACCTCGCGCTGCCTCCGGCTGCCTTCCCATCTACCATCACTGGTCTAGGAGAAACCAACCTCAACCGCGGGCCCGTCGAGACCCGCTTGGTGATTGAAAAACCATTTGGGCGCGATCTCGCGAGTGCCCGAGACTTGAATGAATTGGCCCACCGCTACTTTGACGAATCGCAGATCTACCGGATAGATCACTACCTCGGTAAAGAGACCGTACAGAATCTGCTCGTCTTTCGATTTGCGAATCCCCTCTTTGAATCGGTGTGGAACCGCGATCGGGTTGAGAGCGTCCAGATCACTGTCGCCGAGCACTTGGGCGTCGGGAGTAGAGCGGGCTACTACGACAAGACTGGTGCATTGCGCGATATGATCCAGAATCACGTGACGCAACTCGTGTCGCTCATGGGAATGGAGGTTCCGGGCGAGTTCTCCGCAGAATCGGTACGACACGAGAAGGTGAAGCTACTCAAGTCCGTTTCCCCGATAGGCGCACGGGACATGGTGTTCGGCCAGTACACGGCCGGGGCGATCGACGGTGACAAAGTAGTCGGCTACATGGAAGAGACTGACGTGCGCGCGGATTCGGCAACAGAAACGTACGCCGCCTTGAAGCTCAACATCGACACATGGCGTTGGCAAGGAGTGCCGTTCTATGTGCGGTCTGGCAAGCGGATGAAACGGCGCGTAACGCAAATCGCGGTGACCTTCCGCCGACCGCCAGTGTGGCTGTTTGAGTCGGTGGGCGTGCGGGACATGCATCCCAACGTCCTGCTGCTGACCTTGCAGCCCGATGAGGGATTTGCACTGTTCCTCGACGTCAAGGTACCCGGAGAGCCCTTCGGACTAACTACACTGCCGCTCCACTTCTTCTACGACGAAGCGTTTGAGCCGATACCCGATGCGTACCAAACTCTACTCTTGGACGTGTTGAAGGGCGATCAGACGTTATTCGTGCACGCAGAGGAAGCGGAGACATCCTGGGAACTGTACGGCCCCCTCTTGGACGCCGACGTGCGGGTACATCCGTATTTCGCAGGCTCATGGGGTCCCAGCGAGGCCGATGACTTGTTGGCTCGGTACGGCCATGTTTGGCACGCTCCCGTTGATGTTGCGAATCTCCATGTTCCCAGATCACTGCCTGATTCTCGCTGACAACAGCGAGCTCGACCGGGCCGTAGCATCAAAGCTCCTGGAGCTGGTTGAGAAGGCGATCGCTGAACGGGGCGCGTGCTCGCTCGCGTTAGCTGGTGGTAGGACGCCCAGGGGTGCATACCGTTTGCTCGGCCAGGATGCGTTCAGGCGCCAAATAGCTTGGGACCGTGTCGAGCTGTTCTGGAGTGATGAGCGATCAGTCCCGCCCGAACATCCCGACAGCAACTATCGTATGGCACTGGAGAGTTTGGTGGCTCACCTCGACATGAGACCGGAAGCCATACATCGAATTCTCGGTGAAGCTGAGCCCGACACAGCGGCATCGCTCTATGCCAAGGAG
>JARRLJ010000495.1:1220-4895 GCA_037387025.1 Gemmatimonadales bacterium | reverse complement strand
CATCAAGCTGCTCCAGGCAGCAGGGCTCGAAGTCGTCATTGTAAGTGGCCGATTCTCGGAAGCCACCAACATCCGCGCTCGAGAACTGGGGATTACCGAGGTCGTGCAGGATCGGGCCGCTCGGAAGCTGCCAGCGTTCGAGGCCATCTTGAAGAGCAGAGGCCTGAGCTGGGATGAAGCCGCCTTCGTCGGGGACGACCTCGCAGATATCCCACTCTTGAAGCGTGTTGCGCTACCTGTCACTGTACAGAACGGCGTTGCCGAAGTGCGCGACCATGCAGTGTACGTCACCCGGCGCTGCGGCGGCAATGGTGCGATACGCGAGTTCACAGAAGCGTTGTTGCGAGCACGGGGGCAGTGGAATGACGTTGTTAATGGGTACCTTTCAGAGCGTGACGAGGAGCTTCGGAGCACCTATGGCGGTGAGTAAGCGAGCATCCGTGATCGCTGTCACGGCAACTCTTCTGTGGGCCTGTTCAGACCCAGGTCGGCCACCGACGTCGAATGCATTGCCGGATTCGGTCGATCAAGCCGCCTGGGGTTTTGTTAGGCACATCACTGCGGATGGAATTGAACGGGCTAACCTTAAGGCGGATTCAGCGTTCTACTACCCCTCCCGCGAGGTCTGGGAGCTGTTCCGGCTGACGGTCGAGTTCAGGACGACTCAGGGGGAACTCAGGTCGACGCTGACTGCCGACCAGGGCACGTACAACTGGCGTACCCAGGACATGGAGGCGCGCGAGAACGTGGTGGCTGTGACGCCGGACGGGAGGACCCTCACCACGTGCGCCATCCAGTACGACGAAGGTCGCGACGAGATCACCGGCCCGTGCGCTTTCGTCTATGACTCGGAAAACGAGAGACTCACTGGTGAGAGCTTTGTCGCCGATCCTGACTTCCGGAACGTGGAGGCTAGAGGGACGAGGGGTACGGCAACGGAGATCGAGAGGCCGTAGTGAGGCACGCGACCGCGGGCATGTTCGCGAGTGTCGTTCTCGCCTCGGTCGCGATACCTAAGGCGGCAACCGGGCAGGTGATGCCCGAGTGTGTGATGAGGCTGGACCAGAGCGAGACGACCGCTCGACGGGAGCCACAGCCGGGACGAATTCGATACTACGCCGCGGGTGACGTGAGGTGGAGCTGCCTGAGGCCGGTGGACAGGGGGGATTCGGCCCTCGTGTTCAATGGAGGATCCGATAGTCTGGCCCGCTACGTGGAACTGGGTAGGGCAGACTTCGTGGGCCGAGCCCGGTTCCGCGATTCGACTGTTGAACTGACGGCAGACAGGGCTTCCTACTTTTTCAGGGACGACCGTCTCGAAGCGAACGGGAACGTGAGGTTGGTGAATCTGGAAACGGGATCGGTTCTAAGTGGTCCGACTCTCACATATTGGAGAGCTGCAGCAGGTGTTCGGGACACCTCGGAGCTCCACGCCCGACGGCGACCAACGGTTGAGTACCGGTCGGCCGGAGGCACGGCCGAAGAGCCTTACATCATTCGGGCAGAACAGGTCTGGCTCAAGGGGAACGAAGTGGCGTACGCGTCCGGAGCCGTCACCATAGATCGCAGTGACTTTGAAGCGATAGGAGATAGTACATGGCTCTATGTGGATGTCGGTGAGGGTCTCTTGATCGGACAGGCGGAGGCCGGCGGTAAGGATTCCCTCAGCTACGACCTGCGGGGGCGACGGATAGCTTTCAGACTCGTGGATGACGAGCTAGAGTGGGTCCAGGCCCAGGGAAGAGCAGATGCAACGAGCGCAGAGTGGAGAATAGTGGCCGATACGATCGAGTTTGCAGTGGCAAACGACATGATTCAACACGGGCAGATATGGGGCGATTCGATACTCCCCAGGGCGATGTCTGAGCAATACACCATCACAGCAGACTCCATGGCTGTCGATACGCCCGACCAGGTGCTCACCGAGGTGCGGGCGTTCGGGGCGGGCCGTGCAACCGCCAAGCCCGATTCACTCTCCGGGGAGGCGGACTGGATGGCCGGCGATACGCTGGTTGTCAGATTCGACAGCACCGAGTCAGGTGACCGGACGATCTCCGAGCTGCTCGCCGCGGGGCATGCTCAGGCCTTCTACAGAATACCGGACGAGGCCGATAGTACGGCAGCCCCAGCATTCAATTACTCAAGGGGCTTGAGAATAATCGCCAAGTTCACCGACGAAGAGATAGACCGAGTGGACGTGATAGGAGAGGCGGACGGAGTGTACTTGGAACCAATCAAGCGGTCTCCTCGACCATGAACGAGCGGATCAGGACCCTACTGGCGGGTCACGATCTCTCACTGCCGTTGGCAATGGCGGCCCTGGTCGAGGTAGCGGATGGGCACGGTGTGGCGGACTTCGGAGTACTGGTCCTCGCTTACCGGTCCGACCATTTGGAGTTGCTCCGTCGCGAAAAGGGCGATGAAGTGGTCAAGCAGAGTGGGGCGCTTTCGGTCGACGAAGTGCGGCACCACATGCTCTCATCGGTCCTACCGCGGATGATAGAGGTCGGGATGATCGACCCAGTGGCACAGAGTGTCAGAGACGTGGGTCCGGCCAGTACACTCTCTGTTCATGCTCCTCGCGCATCAGGTGTTGCAGGACAGCGAGACGACCTTCGGTCCCGCAGTATAATCAGCGGTCGAGGGAAGTATCCTAGAGGGACACGGGCTGACCAAAGTCTATCGACGTCGAGCGGTGGTGGACAACGTGGATGTGTCGCTTCAGCAGGGTGAGATAGTCGGGTTGCTCGGGCCGAACGGGGCGGGGAAGACCACCACGTTCTATATGATGATGGGCCTAGTCCGACCCGACGCAGGCACGATCAGCGTTGACGGCGCGGACATCTCGAAGCTGGCGATGTATCGGCGTGCGCGTGCGGGCGTTGGATACCTGGCGCAGGAGCCATCCATCTTCCGCAAGTTATCGGTAGAAGACAACGTGATGGCGATTCTCGAGACCGTCGATATGAGTGATCGGGAACGCAAAGAACGGTTGGAGACGCTGCTCGACGAGCTTTCCATCAAGTACTTGAGGGGGGTCCCGGCCTACAAGCTCTCCGGGGGAGAAAGGAGACGGCTCGAAATCACACGAGCCCTGGTCACTTCTCCGAAATTCATGTTGCTGGATGAGCCATTTGCGGGAGTGGACCCCATCGCGGTCAACGATATCCAGACCATTGTTGCCGGCCTTCGCCGGCGCCGAATCGGCGTATTGATCACCGATCACAATGTTGAGCAGACACTGGATATCGTTGACAGGGCATACATCATGTTCGAAGGAAGGGTCCAGGTGTCCGGAACTGTCCGCGAACTGGTGTTCAACGATCAAGTAGCCGATCTTTATCTTGGGCCGACGCTGACGACCCGGCTCAGAGAACGGTTGGGAGCAGCCGTATGAGAACCTCGCTGCAACAAAGCGCGGTCCTGAAGCAAGAACTCAGGATGAATCCCCGCCTGTACCAGGCAATGGATCTCCTTTACATGCCGTTGCTCGAACTGCAACAACACTTGAAGGAAGAGCTTCTGACCAACCCGTTCCTCGAAATGCAGGAGCCGGATGAGGACGAGGAACAAACGGCAACCGACAAGGAAAAAGAAAAGGAGCAGGAGCAAGCAGAGCAGGAAAACGGCGCCGAGGTCAACTGGGAAGACATCATTCTGGACGGCTTCAGTACA
>JARRLJ010000495.1:0-1208 GCA_037387025.1 Gemmatimonadales bacterium | reverse complement strand
TGGAAGCCAGGGACCTATCCGATCACCTCTTCGACCAACTTCAAATGCTCGAGCTCACTCCTCGGCAACTCTTTCTGACCGAACTGTTCGTCGGCAACATAGGAGAAGACGGCTACCTAAGGGCGACTCTGGAGGAGATCGTCGAGGGTGCCAACGACCTCCTCGCCGAACGCGCAAAGACGGACGGGAATGAAGAGACCGTTCCGGAACCATTCACGCTCAAAGAGGCGGAAGAACTCCTCAAGATCATTCAGAAGTTGGACCCACCCGGAGTGGGCGCTCGAGACCTGCGCGAATGTCTGATCCTTCAGTTGGAGGAACTGGGAGAACAAGATACCCTCACATACAAGCTGGTCGTCGATGCCTTTGATGACCTGATACCACACCGGTGGAGTGAGCTGGCAAAACGCTATGGTCTGGATCCGCGTGAGGTTCAAGACGCCGCCGATGAATTGGCCCGACTCGATCCAAAACCGGGCATTCGCTTCCTGAGCTCGGGCGACGCCTACGTCACACCGGACCTGACCGTTGAGAAAATCGACGGGGAGTACCGCGTGTTCCTGAACGACGGTGGAGTGCCGCGACTCCGAATCAGCAGAGTGTACCAGGAAATCGCAGGCGATAAGAAGAAGTTTGTTGGCAAGAACCGCGAGTTTATTACCGACAAACTGAACAGCGCCAGCTGGTTGATTCAGGCGATCGAGCAGCGACGGCAAACGATGCTCAAGGTGATGAATTTCATCGTAGATCGGCAGCGTGACTTCTTCGAAAAGGGAGTCGAGCACTTGCGGCCGCTTACGCTGCGCGAGGTGGCCGATGTGATAGACATGCACGAATCGACGGTGAGCCGCGTGACCAGCCAGAAGTACGTTCAGACCCCCCGTGGCGTGTACCCGCTCAAGTTCTTCTTTTCCAGTAGCTTGGGTACGACTACCGGTGAAGATGCCAGTTCACGAGCGGTAAAGGCACAGATTCAGAAGCTCGTTGGTGAGGAGAACACGGCCTCTCCCCTGACGGACTCAGCCATAGTCAATGCGTTGAAAGATCGCGGCGTCCAGATCGCCAGGCGCACCGTCGCCAAGTACCGGGATCAACTCGGCATACTACCGGCACGCATGCGCAAGCGTGTATGACACTTGCCCGAGAAGAAGATCAAGTAGAGATAAGCGTCCTCGTACCTGCCAAGGACGAGGCGGAAAACCTGCCTG
>JARRLJ010000494.1:0-2851 GCA_037387025.1 Gemmatimonadales bacterium | reverse complement strand
CAGCAGTCATGAGCGGCGCCACCGGGATGGACATCGAGGTGTCGACGGTGACGACGTACGAGTCCGGCAGCTGGATGGACGAGCATGGGGTGCGGGTACTACCGGTCACTGCGAGGTCGCAGATCGCGGTAGCTGGCGGGGGCATGCAGGGCGGCACCGAAATCACCATCGACGGCACCGGCGTGTCGTGGACGGAGCTCCGGCTCGCCGCCGATGGCCGCCTGCTCTCCCGGTTCTCGGCCGACACGATGAACATGACGGCCACCGTGATCGCAATGGGAACGATCATCCCGATCACGCAGTTGCGGTACGACTCGTTGTCGGTTGTCCAGTAGGTTGCGGCACCTCTGGATCGTTCTCGGGGCGGTCTGTGCCGCCGCTGGCCCGCTCGAGGCGCAGGCCGTCCGCTCGCGATCTGCCGACTATCTCTTCGCCGCGAGCGCCAATGATGCCCGCGCGCTCTGGGTGAACCCCGCGGGATTGGCCGTCATGTCGGGTGCCTCGATCATGGCAGAGTTCGCGCTGGATTTCCCACCGGACACCAGCACCAGGTTCGCCCAGTGGAGCGCGGGCTTCACGTCACGAGGGCTCTCCCTGGGCTATCAGCGTGACCGTTTCGCCGAGGATCCGAATACAGGGACGCTGCGGTTCGGGCTCGCGTTCCCGTTCCGAAAGGGTGCGGTTGGCGCGTCGTTCAGCTTCTATCAAGGCAGCGCAGTGGATACCGCAGCGCACCGCAGTGTTGACCTCGGGGTCAGGTACCGACTGCTCTCACCCCTCGATCTCGGTATCGTCCTGCGGAACATCGGTCGGCCGACTCCCAGGGCTGAACGTCAGCCTCTCGTCGGAGTGTTGGCTGCCAATCTCTCGGTGATCCCGAGCCACGCCGACCTGCAGGTCGAAGTGCTCGCCGCGGAACGGCTTGCCGGCTCAGGGTACGACATGAGCTACCGCGGTGGCGTCCGCCTCTCGACAAGCGGCAAGATCCCGCTCGCGTTGCTTGGCGTGCTCGATGTCGATAGCGACTTCGGCCTCGTGACATGGGCAGTGGGGCTTACTGTAGGCGGTCGCGACAGCGGCACGGCCCTCGCTTCCGGGCCGGCAGGCTCCGGTCGCACCCGCCTCCGGCGTGCCAGCCTGACCGGCGTGGCGACACGGTTGTTCTCAGGTCAGTAGAGCTCTACCGCACACGGGCGAACAGCTCTCCCTCAGTCCACGAGCCGGAGCGGCATGACGAGACAGAGGTATGATGCTGGATCATCCCACCCGACGGGCTCTAGCGTCGCGGCACGCTCCGGTGCCTTGAACGTGAGCCGTACCTCGTCCGTGGGCACGAACTTCAGGATCTCGAGCAGGTAGTTAGCGTTGAATCCGATCTCCAGTGGATCGCCGTCGAACGTGACCGCGATCTCATCCTGCGCCTCACCGAGATCCGGCGTGTTCACACTCAGCTTCAGCGTGCCACCCGTGAACTGCAGCCGCACCCTGTGCGTCTGGTCACTGGCGACGACCCCTACGCGGCGCAGCGCAGCGGCGAGGCTGTCCTTCTCGACAGCACACGACCGGTCGTTGTCCTTGGGGATTACTTGCTCGTAGTTCGGATACGGACCTTCGATCAGCCGGGTGAAGATCACGGTGCCGCCGGCGCGGAACCCCAGGTGATTGTCGCTCCGCGCGATCTCGATCTCGTCGGCCGGCCCGAACAACTTCCGCACCTGTTCCAGGGCCTTCGGCGGAACGATCAACGGAGCAGATTCCGCACTGCCGCTGACTGGAACGTCCATACGTGCAAGCCGGTGCCCATTGGTGGCCACCATGCGCATTACATCCTGGTGCAACTCCCACAATACACCGTTTAGGATCGGGCGGCTCTCCTCCGTAGAGGCGGCGAAGCTCACGTGGTTGATCAACTTCTGGAGGTCGGAACACGTGACTGTCCAGCTGTCATCAAAGCTGACCGGGGGGAAATTCGGGAACTCGTCTCGCGGGATCCCAAGCAGACGGAAGCGAGAACGGCCGCACTCAAGGTCCACGCGCTGCTCACCAGCAGCAGCCACCCGGATCGCTGCGCTCGGGAGCTCACGGACAATCTCCACGAGCTTCTTCGCCGGTACCGTGACGGCTCCCTCCGTATCGACCTCTGCCGGCACGACAGTACTGACAGCGATATCCAGATCCGTACCAGAGAGCCGTACCCCATCGGAGACGGCTTCGACCAAGATGTTCGAGAGTACTGGCAGTGTTGTCTTGGTCGGGACGGTCGCTGCGACGGCGGCTAGGCCTTCGTGCAGTCGCTCGCGTGTAATCGTGAACTTCATACCCTTCCCCGGGCCGCGTGGAAAAGAATCACTACCATCAAGTCAGTAACTAATAACTAGTAGTACTAGTAGTAGGTATGGAAACCTTGAAAGCCGGTACAACTCCTTTCACAACCATCGCTTCCGTGCGCTGACGTGATGTGGGTCACTGGGGATGTACTGTGGACCGATGTCGACACGTGGCTACATATCCCCGGGTGCCCACAACGTCCACATACGGAGTCCACGTACCACACATCAGGCAACAGTTGCCAGCTCCCGCCTCGCATGCTCCACGCGATCACGGAATCTCTGGTCGCCCTGCATCGTCCTCTGCACCTTCTCGACACTGTGGATAACGGTCGAATGATCTCGTCCACCGAAGGCCTGGCCAATCTCGACCAGCTGCATACCCAGAAGATCCCGGGCCAGATACATCGCCACTTGGCGAGGTACGGTGAGGCTCTTGGTACGGGCCTTCGAGCGGAGTCCCTCGGGGGTTACTCCCCAACGGCGCGCGACTACCTCCTGCACGCGATCCACGCTCGGCAGGC
>JARRLJ010000493.1:0-2855 GCA_037387025.1 Gemmatimonadales bacterium | reverse complement strand
GCAGCTAAGACCTGCTGACGTTGCGCAGTCGTCAGCAATTTCTAGTTGCGAAGATGTCAGCAGTTTAGTATAAGGGTCCAATACTTGGCTACGATGTGACCCGATGATCAACTTGTGTTCGCGCACACAGCATTACGTGGCTTTATGTTCCTGACGACATGCGTGGGGTCCACGCGGTGGCGTTTGATCCCGCTGTTGACCCTGGCCGCCGTGCTGCCCTTGAGTCCCGGAATCCCAGCCCAGGACGTAACAGCTACCAGAGCCTCCGGGCCTGTCCAGATTGACGGCAGACTGGATGAAGCGCAATGGAGCGAGGCAGGATCTGCCAGCGGGTTCACGCAACTCCAGCCGGACAGAGGAAACCCGGCGTCCCAGCGGACGTCGATTCGCGTCTTGTACGACGATCGCAGAGTGTACTTCGGCATCGAATGCCACGATTCCTCTCCAGCGGAGATCTCGAGGGCCGTCACCCGTCGGGATGGAGACGTGTGGGAAGACGACGCCGTTGCCCTGATCATCGACACCTTCAATGACGACAACAACGCCTACGTGTTCGTCGTCAATTCGCTGGGCACTCAGCAAGACGAGAGGTGGGCGGACAACGGTCGCACACGGGACGTCAGGTGGGATGCGAATTGGCTCTCGGCGGCTTCGTTGAATTCCGATGGATGGGCGGCGGAGATCGCTATTCCTTTTGAGGCGATTCGATTCACCAGACACACTGATAGTTGGGGCTTCAACGCCATCAGACACATCCCGCGAAACTTGGAGCAGAGCCACTGGGTCGCGGGCCTATCGGAGTGGTTCCGCATCGCCGAGATCGGGAGTATCACCGGCCTGGATCTGACCGACGTAGTCACTAAGAACTACACTCTCATCCCTTATGCCCAAGCGGCCTTTACCGAGAATGAGGATCCAGACGGCGAGGTAGGGCTGGACGTACGCTACAGTCTGTCGAGTAACCTCGGACTCGACGTGACCTTCAATCCCGACTTCGCCACCGTAGAGGCCGACGTCGAACAGGTGAACCTCACTCGGTTCGAGCTGTCGTACCCGGAGAAACGCCCCTTCTTCCTCGAGGGGGCCGAGAACTACACGACACGTATCCGACAGTTCTACTCCCGCCGCATCGGTGATATGCCATGGGGAGGCAAAATCAACGGGAAGGTCGGGCCGTGGAGGCTCAACGCCCTGGTCACCCAATCCGACTCTGCCCCAGTCTCTCCGAGCAGCACGGGGCAAGATGCCTACTATGCTGTGTTTCGGGTGAGTAGGGAGCTGACGAACGCATCGAACATCGGTCTCATCGGGGCCAACCGTACTTACGATGGCGAACACCAAGGCTCGCTGGGGATCGTCGGGACGTTCTTCTTCTCCGAGTACCTCGGCATGACCTCGCAGGTCATTCGATCCTACGGCCGCGAAGACGACGGTGTGTGGACCTATTTCTTCCGGCCATCCTACGACTCACAGACCGGTCACTTCCACGTCCGCTACACGCACGTCGGTGAGAACGTCCGCGAGAACATGAACCAGATCGGCTTCATCCGGGACGACAACAGGCGAGAGGTAGACTCGAACATACGAAAACAGTTCTGGATCAACCGGTTCGGCCTGCAGGATCTGACGCCATCAGTGAACTACAATCAAGACTGGAGCCAATCCGGCGAGCTCCGGAGTTGGGAGATTCACGGTAACTTGGGTCTCAACTTTCTACGTAAGTGGCGGTTGAGGCTCACTGTAAACGAGGATTTCAAGGCCCAAGACCCCGGCCTGTTCGAGAAAGATTTCAGAAACTCTCTGTATCAGGTCGATCTGACCTTCAACAGCAGGACCGGCAAGTCGGTGACAGCTTACTATGGTAGAGGGACCAATTTCGACACTGAGTTGGTGACTTTCGGTGGCAGGATAGACCTGAAACTGACCGACGCCTTGAGCGTCACCTACGACCTCACGAGAGTGAGCTTCGATCCCGACCCTGACGACAGAAGCAGTTGGATCCACTACTTGAGGTCGACGTACTATGTAACGAAGGACATGTTCTTCAAGCTGTTCTACCAGTCGACCTTCGACCTGACGGGCACCTTGTCGGATCCTCAGTTTGATGCAGAGCGAGAAACCATCCAGTTCGTGTATGTCTGGCGGTTCTTCCCACCGTTCGGGTCGGTTCAACTCGCATTGCAGCAGGGCCCTTCACAAATCGGCGAACAGCAGGACAGATACCGCACGGTGTTTACCAAGCTGTCTTGGGTATTCTGACCGAAGGGCGCAACGCGTCACTCGGCTCGAAACGACACCACCGGGTCGACTCTGGTCGCACGTCTCGCGGGCAAGAACATAGCGGCGAGACCCGCACACACCAATGCCGCCGCCACCGCGGATTTGAGATTGGCGAATAGCGATTAGTGATTTGGGAGTTGCACAAAGTGGACGCGAAGGGGTGAGCCCGTTTCCTCGTTCATCCGCGGCCTCACTGCCATCTCAAACCACCGATCTAAAATCGTGCTATACGTGATCCAGTCTTTCAGCCTCAACAATACAGTAAAATGGTTCAATACCTAGCTTCTCGCCGAATTGAAAGTACTCCGTCATTCTGAGCCCACAGTTCTCCAGGAATGTCTCAATCGCCGATTCGGGGTCATTTGACATATCTATCCCGAATCTCCATTGCTCTCCCATTCTGGCTATCATCCTCGAGGATCTCTTAACTGTTCTCGAGGTCTCACCCGATATGAATGCTTTGGAGTAGAAGTCTTGAGCGATGATAGAGCCACCCGCGCACAAACCGGCCATTTCCCGGAGTGTCTTCTTGACAGTGCCAGCTTCTAGGAACAAAGAAACGCTTTCCCAGAGGA
>JARRLJ010000492.1:0-2856 GCA_037387025.1 Gemmatimonadales bacterium | reverse complement strand
CCGTCACGCCCTGAGAGCCGACTTCGAAGACGTACAGGGTGGGACAACCAAGGAGGGAATTCACCTCGGTGCGATGGCTGGCACGATCAACATCGTGCTCAACCGGTACGCCGGTGTGGACACCAAGGGCAAGACCCTCGCAATCAGTCCAAACCTCCCTAAGCCGATCCGCAGCATCCGCGTCAATATCCAATACCGAGGTAAGTGGTTGGACCTCACTGTTACTCAAGACAGAATGACAATCCGGCTAGAGGAAAGTGCAGAAGAGTTTCTCGTCATAGAGGCGAACGGAATCCCACATCGGATGGAACCGGGAGCGGAGCTGCGAATCGATCTGTGATCACTCCACAGCCCCGCCCCTGGAGACACGGCGGGGTGTCACGGTAGCTATTTGACCGGGATCTGCTTCGGTTTGGCCTGATCCGACTTCGGTAGGTCGATGTTCAGGACACCGTTCTCGAACTTGGCCGAGACCTTAGTCGCATCGACACCGCGCGGCAGCGTGAACGAGCGCTCAAACCGGCCATACCGACGCTCCATCACGTGGTACCCCGAGTCCTTCTCACCCTCCTCGGTCTCCAGCTTCTTCTCGCCCGAGATCAAAAGCACACCGTCCTCGACAGTCACCTGGACATCGTCCCGGCTGAGGCCAGGTAGCTCTGTGCTTACGTGGATCCCGCTTTCGTCCTCGTGGACATCCACCAGGGGCGACCACGTCGCCAACCGGTGAGCCCCGCCCGCATTGAAGAACCGGGCAAAGATGCTGTCGACATCGCGTGGAAAACCCGGGAACTCATTCCACAACGGTCCACGGCGAGCCCGCCACAATACTGGGTACGTCATTTCCAACTCCTCCTGGAATCTCAGTTTCCTCGATTTGGCCGGGCCAATGTGACTCCGGCCTGTAGCCGCCTGGCCCTAATGCATCTGAGATGCCAGAAATTCGCGCCATTATGGCGCGGTTCTGCACTTCGTCTGAGCTAGACCTGTCAATGTGACACCAAAACTAGGCTTCCAGTGCCCTGCGTGCCTCCATGGCCGCATCCCGCAGATCGGCCAGGGCCTCTTCCATACGATCCAGGTGGGTTCGGAAGGAGAGTACGCAGATCCTCAAAGTGAACAGCCCCGAGAGGCTCGTGGCCGTTAGATAGACCCGCTTGCGTCGGTTCACCCGTGTCAGGAAGTCCTGATTCAGGCGGTTCAGGCTCTCGGCGTCGAGATCCGGATCGCTCAGCCTGAAAGCGACGATCGAGAGCCGTGGTTCGGCAACGATCTCGATACCATCGACCAACCGGAGCTGTTCTGTAGCCCACAATGTCAAATCCAACTTCTCGTCCAAATTGCGTCTGAACGGTTCGATGCCGAGGAGCTTGATCGGAAGCCAGATGGCAAGTCCTCTAAACGGCCGAGACAACTCGGGCGAGATCTGGCAGAAGTCCACCAGGTCTTCCTCTTCCTGCATGGCCGGCATGTAGTCCGCAAATACGGTGTGGGCCCGTCTGAGCGCGGCACCATCGCGAACCAGCAGCGAGCCGGTACCGTATGGCAGGAAGAGACCCTTATGCGGGTCCAGGACGATTGAGTCAGCCCGTTCAATCCCCGGCATGGCCTCCCGACCCCGCTGCGTCAACATGAAAAAACCTCCGTATGCGCCATCCACGTGCAGCCACATGCCGTACTTAGCAGCGAGGTCAGCCAGCGTTGTGAAATCGTCGACGGCTCCAGTATTCGTGGTCCCGGCGCTGGCTACTATGAGAAACGGCGAGCGTCCGGCCGAGCGGTCTTCCTCGATGGCGCGCACCAGGTCGGCACAGTCGATTCGGAAGAGTTCATCAGACTTGATCACCCGAAGGTTCGGCGAAGGAAAACCCGCGAGCATTGCGGCCTTCTGTATTGAATGATGTGCTTGGTCCGAAGCGTAGAGAGTCCCATTCAGGAAATCATCTGGCAGATGCTTGCGCCTAGCAGTGACCAGAGCAGAGAAGTTGGCCAGGGACCCCCCACTCGTCAGGAAACCGAGCGAGTCCGATCCATACCCCATTATCTGGCAGAGCCAGCGAACGACGTTGGCCTCGAGCTGGGCGAGTCCAGGTGCCGCGAGCCACACCCCGACGTAGCGATTCACGCAGTCTGCAATCAGATCGGCCACTGCCGAGTGCGGGATCCCTCCACCTGGGATGTATGCCAGGTACCCGGGGCCCGCCGTATTGAAACTCTTCGGAACGGCTCTCTCAAAGACCAGATCCAGCACGTCTGCCAACGCTGCTCCCTCTTCGGGGAGCGGCTCAACTAGAGAACGCGCTAGCTCGGCCCCACCCTCAACCTCTGCCGCAGGCTGCTGCTCCAGGGAATCGATATGGGGTATGACTCGCTCCATTGCGGCGTCGACCAGATCACTCAGTTCCTGACCGGTGAGTTCCAGCGGATTATCTGCCTGCCTCATTCTGCTCCCACTTGCCTCGTTAGTTGCCCTCTGGTTTGGGGCCCGGTTCGACGTAGTGTGTTCATGCCCGCCATACTACCTTTCGCCCCATATTCAGCAAATCCTGGCTAACTGCGAATTCCATAAGGACAAGGTAATGAAACGCGCGATCGGCCTGCTCACACCGACGACGCTGCTGCTGGTCTCCAGCGCGGTGACACAAAATGTGACTCCCCAACGCCCCTTCGGCACCCTGCGCGAACAGGCTCGCCTGCAACAAGAGTGGCTCGCCGAGCGGCTCGACTCGGTCTTGCCTCGTTTGATGCGGGAGCACGACGTCGACATGTGGGTGGTCGCAATGCGTGAATACAACGAAGACCCTGTCTTCCCGGCATTGGTGTCACCGCAGACGTTCGCAGCCCGTAGAAGAACCA
>JARRLJ010000491.1:0-4685 GCA_037387025.1 Gemmatimonadales bacterium | reverse complement strand
CCGTTGGATACGGTGCGCTGGAGGATTGTCTTCAAGTCTATGTTGTCCACTCGTCACTCTGCTTGTTGAGCAGGTATGATTTGAAGCATCTGGCTGCCCGGGAAGGGAGGCAGTCCGTCCGTTAGTGGGATATCGTCATCCCAGGTTGGGACAATGGCTATTCGTGCTGTCCCGCTGCGAACACTGAACTTGCCGTTCCAGCGGTTCAGGTAACGGCGAATGCCTCCCAGTCCCTGGCCCCGGCCCGGATCACGAAATCGGCTCGCACCTTGAATCAGGGCTGCCTCCAGGGCTGTTGCGTCGCTCCAACGATCGCCATAGCGTCCAGCTTGTGTCGCCTCGAGGGAGCGGCGGAAACCCATCCCTGAATCCGCCACGGCAATGACCACCACTCGACGTCCCAGTCTACGACGCCAATAGTAGGTCTGGACGGCGACCCAGCCGGAGGTGCCGGCGTGTTCTACAATATTCTGACACGCCTCCGAAAGCGCCATACCGAATCCCATTGTGGCCTTTGCTTCGAGTCCCAGCTCCCCCGACAGGATGGCTGCTGCCCGTTCCTGAATCACGCTGACGACTCCGTGCACGTCATCGGCGACCCGCACGGGCGTTATCTCGAGCAAGACCTCAGACGACCTGCTGGGCGACATCCGCGGGATCTTGCCATGGATTTCGAACCATTCGCCCGCGAATTCAAAGAACCCGGTGCGACTCCAGTAGTGTACCACATCCTTGTCTGTGGGGATTGTGAGTTGTGGACGCGGGCAGCCACGCTCGACGGCGCTCTGTCCAGCAACGAGCACACCCAAAAGCCCGTAAGGAGATGCCCACTGCACAGCATGCGCATCGAACAGCAGGCGCTTTTCATCCGGTTCGCCAAGAGCTCTTGCAAACTGGTCGAATGATCGGTCATCGAACTGTGCAGGTACTTCGACCACTCTTGTCATTTACGCACTATCTCTCCACGGAGATGGTATTGAAGATAAGTCGCTCCGCGGTGTGAAAGATTGCGTGCGGCAAACTCGTTCGCCTTCTCCATGGCTTCCTTGACGCCTCCGCCAGCGGCGAAACAGGAGACGATGGTCGCACCAAACACGTCTCCGCAGCCGGTTGGATCGAGTACTTCGCCTCCTGTGGCAGCTGGGATTCGTGAAGTGCTTGCTGGACCTGCACTGCGGTCTTCCCAGCGATTCCAGTCGAGGAAGCGAAATCCGGGAGCCGCGAAATAGACCGCGCCTAGCGGTCCGAGGGTCACGATCAAGAGACCAACGCCGGCGCCCAACGCGCTTGCTGCAACCTCCATTGGGTCCTCTCCCACGAGCGTCATCTCGTCCTCGTTGAGCTGGATCGCATCGAAGCAAGAGAACCAGCCGACAGTATTATCGAGCGCCTCCGGAACGCGAAGCCCGTCTCGACCAACTCCCAGGAATAACGAGTGGAGATCCGCGTAGATCGGTCCCTTGAAGCCTTGTCTCAGACATTGCGCCGTCTCGAGCTGCATCTCAAAGCCGGAGATGAAGTTGACGTAGAGGGCGTCCAGATCCTGTACCATTGGTCCCAGTTCGTTCCACGTCCACGGGGAAACTCCACCAGTCAGATGCTCGGCCACTCGCTCGAGATCTTGGTATCGCAGCGTTACTCGGTTGTTGGGCTCCGGGACCTCTACGAAGCGCGCGGCAGCGGCACGATGGGATAGTTTGTGGAGAAACTCGTTTGCTTGAGGCGCAAGGTCGCTGCCGACCTTGATGAGCGGGACTATCTCCCAATCTGCTGGGAGTGCCGCTTCGAGCGTCGCCAGCGCATAGCTGATGCCACCCCACTCCTCAACCGGTTTCATCTCGGCTCCGCGACCGAAGATGGTGTCCCACACCATCGTCCCCACTACCCCCAGTCGTTTCATACTCGGGTCCGAGTTTGGGAGACGAACGAAGCCACAGCGCCATAGACGCCTGCGGTTCCGGGAAGGGTACCCGCAACGATGCGGCACACCTCGACCGCTGGAGCGAAGGCACGACGCCGCACTTGGTTGTATAGCGGGTCGAAAAGGCAATCGCCCGCCAGTGTGACCCCGCCACAGATCACCACCGTATCCGGGTTGAAGATGTTGACCAAGTTGGCGATAGCACCGCCCAGGAAATGGGCCGTCTCTCTGATGATATCGAGACAGAACGTGTCGCCGTCCCGCGCCGCCTCCGACACGGTCTGCGCCGTGATGCGTGAAAGATCGCCTTCGGCGTACTCAAGGAGTCGTGATGGCGCCCCCGCCTGCAGTCCTTCCAGGGCGCGTCGTGCTATCGCCGGGCCGGAAGCATAGGCCTCTAGGCAACCATAGTTTCCGCAGTTGCAACGCCGCCCAGTCTGATCGATGGTGGCGTGCCCTATCTCGCCGGCTGCGCCGCTGGCGCCGTGGAATATCTCCCCGTCCAGAACGATGCCTCCGCCGATTCCCGTTCCGATCGTGAGACCCAGCACGACCCGACCTCCCTGAGCAGCTCCGCGCCACCACTCGCCGAGTACGGCGCAGTTTGCATCGTTATCGAGAGTCGCGGGGAGTCCGACGGCGCCGCCCACTCGGTCGCCCTATCAGACGGTTGACCAAATCACACGGCTGGTGTTGGCATCACTCTCGTCAGCTCGTGAGGAACTGGGCAACAGCACTATTCCGCTCTCGGTATTTAGCGGACCGGGAGAGCCAATGCCCACTCCGATTACTTCGATGCTGTTGCCCAGTTCCTCACGAGCTGACGAGAGTGATGCCAACACCAGCCGTGTGATTTGGTCAACCGTCTGATAGGGTCCACCTTCCAAGTCGGTCGGTTCCTTCACTAAACCGTATATGCTGCTACCGTCTTCCGACAGTGTACCAACGACAACGTTGGTACCTCCCACGTCTACTCCTACAACGTAGCTCATGAAAGCCTCGCTTCGTCGACCCACAGGGCGATTGGGACCGTCAACTTCCTACTCAACTTGTAGCACTGCAAGAAATGCCTCCTGGGGAATCTCGACCGTGCCGACTTGCTTCATTCTCTTCTTCCCTTCCTTTTGCTTCTCCAACAACTTTCGCTTCCTCGTCACGTCGCCGCCGTAACACTTTGCTGTGACCTGTTTGCGGAGAGGTCGGATCGTAGTCCTTGCGATCACTTTCGATCCGATCGACGCCTGAATGACCACCTCGAACAACTGTCGCGGGATCAGCTCTTTGAGCTTCGATGTGATCTTACGTCCCCAATCAAATGCCTTGTCGTGGTGAATGATCACACTGAAAGCGTCGATCGGGTCCCCGTTTATCAGCATGTCTAATTTGACGAGACGACTCTTGCGGTATGCGGCGAATTCGTAATCCATGGCCGCGTAACCTCGGGATACGGTCTTCAAGCGGTCGTAGAAATCGAGAATGATCTCGGCTAGAGGGAAATCCCATTCGAGCTGCACTCGGTCAGTGTCGAGGTAGTGCATCCCCAGGTACTGACCCCGCCGATCCTGTCCCAGGCTCATGATTGCGCCGATGTGGTCTGACGGAGTTGTGATCCGAGCTCTCACGTAGGGCTCCTCAACGTGATCGACGCTAGAGCCTGTGGGCATTTTGGACGGATTCTCTATCAACTCGGTCGATCCATCGGTTAGGTGCACGTGGTACTCCACGTTCGGCACCGTGGTGATGAGATCCAGGCCGAACTCACGCTCCAGCCGCTCGCGCACGATGTCTAGATGCAGCAGGCCCAAGAAACCACAACGGAAACCGAAGCCCAATGCAACTGACGTTTCCGGCTCGTAATGGAGTGATGCGTCGTTCAACTGAAGCTTCTCCAACGCATCGCGCAATTCCTCGTACTGGTTAGCATCGGTGGGGTATAGCCCGGCAAAAACCATAGAATGAATCTCACGGTATCCGGGCAGCATCTCCGCGGCCAGGCGGGATGCATCGAGTACTGTATCGCCGACCCGAGTCTCCTGTACACCTCGCACGTTTGCCACGAAGTAGCCAACTTCGCCAGCCTCCAGTATGTCCGTTGGGCGCTGGTCGAGTTGCAGATAACCCACCTCAGCCACTTCGTATCGGTCGGCAATGTGGGAACCGAATGCGATCTTGACTCCTTTTGAGACGCGGCCATCCACCACTCGGATACTCGGAATGGCGCCTCGGTATCGATCGTAGTAGGTGTCGAAGATGAGCGCTCGCAGCGGAGCATCAGCATCCCCCCGGGGCGGCGGCACGCGCTCTAGCACTGCTTGCAGCAGTTGCTGCATTCCCGTTCCCTCTTTGGCCGACACGCGGAGGATTTCGCCGTCATCCACTCCAAGAAGTTCCTGTAGTTCCTCTGATCGCCGGTCCGGTTCTGCAGCAGCGAGGTCGATTTTGTTCAGGACGGGGATCACCTCGAGGCCCGCGTCGAGAGCAAGGAATAGGTTGCTCACGGTCTGTGCTTCGATTCCCTGGCTGGCGTCTACCACTAGCACCGCCCCTTCGCAGGCATTGAGCGATCTCGACACCTCATACGTGAAGTCCACGTGACCGGGAGTGTCGATGAGGTTCAGTTCGTACTCGTTGCCGTCCAGCGTGTAGTTCATGCGGACGGCGTTGAGCTTGATCGTAATGCCGCGCTCGCGCTCCAAGTCCATGGTATCAAGCACCTGAGCGCGCATCCGTCGGCGCTCGAGCGTTCCTGTCAGCTCGATCAATC
>JARRLJ010000490.1:0-2860 GCA_037387025.1 Gemmatimonadales bacterium | reverse complement strand
CTTTGCCGCTTGAGGGCGGCGGGTGTCATTCGGCAATTGGGAGCGGTGATCTGCGCAACGCGTCAACTGTTGTTGAGAGCGCTGGATTCCGTTCACCAACAACCGGAGGCCGCCCATGACAAGGCAACATCTCGTCCCGACCCTCACTGGTTTCGCGCTTACAGCAGCTATGTTGAGCGCCCCCGCTCAAGTCGTCTTTGGTGGCCTGCCACCACTTCCGGAGCTCATCACCGTTGGCCCCGAGGAAAACTGCGACTTTGCATCGCTGGAGACAGCGATCGATGCCGCGCGCTTCAACAGCAACGGTTCGGGCAACGACTTCATCTTCGTGTCCAAGAACCACGCCGACGCCGACGGCTCAATTTTTGTCCTCAACGAGGACATCTCCATTTACGGTGGATTCGACAGTTGTGGCAGTGTCGCGGCATCTGGCACGACCACCGTCAGCGGAGGCGGACCGGTGATGACGATCACGGCCGCAGCCGACTCTCCCCATACGGTCGTGCTGCGCGATCTCGAGATCACCGATGGCAACAGTGCAACCAACGGTGGCGGGCTATCGATCAACGGCCCGGTGACGGTCATTCTCGAGGGCGACACGACGGTGACCGGCAACGAGGCCGCCGATGGGGGTGGCGGTATCTTTGTCAACGGCGATTTCGACGCTCAACTCCAGCTCCGCGACACCGCTTCGGTGAGCAATAATTTGGCGCGGAATGGAGGGGGTATTTTCTGCACCGGAATCGCCGAGGCGAGCGCGCTGGTCGATCTGGGCGAGACCACCGCTGTGTTCCTCAACGACGCGACTCTGGACGCCACAGGAGCCGGCGGCGGCATTGTAGTGAGTACCGGTTGCGATCTCGTAAGCCGTGCCGGTGGTCTCTTTGCGGGGATCTTTCTCAACGAAGCCGATGTGGGTGGAGGGCTGGTGGTCGACAACGGAGCGCAGGCCGATCTCATCGGTGGGACCAGCGTCCCAGCAATCCTCAACAACAATGTGGCCCGCCTGGGCGGCGGTGCTTTCGTCGACGACGAAGGTTCTCGGCTCGACGCCCTCAACGCGTGGATTGTCAACAATCTGGCAACCGAGGATGGTGGCGGCGCCTACGTCAATGACGGTGGTGTCCTGGTGATGGATCGCACCCTGGGAGAAACCTGTCACGATCCGGTGCGCTGCTCGCGCCTGGCGCTCAACCATGCGGGTCAACCCGGGTCGAGCGGACGAGGGGGAGGTGTTTACGTGGACGGCGAAGAGGGCTGTGGGGAAGACGGTCAACCCGCCTGTCCGCTGACCACGGCCGATTTCGGCCGCACTTATCTCGAGGAGAACTCGGTCGAAGACCACGCGAATTCGCGTGGCAGTCTGGGTGTGGCGCAGGACCACGCTTACCGTTTTGGTAAGACCCGCATTCGCCTCCTGGGTTCCGTCGCCGACCGCAATCAGAACGGCCGCGAGCTGTTGTACTCTACCGATGACCTGGTGATCGAATACTCGACGATCACGGCCAACACCAACAATTCACGCGTTATTACGATGCTGTTTCAGGATCCGCCGAGCATTCCCTGCTGTACCGACGGGCACTCACGGCTCGTCCTCGAATACTCGACGATATGGGAGCAGGTGGATACCCTGGTCGTCATCAAGGAAGGCACTGTGGGCTTCCCGGATGACTACAACTTCGAGGGAGGCGTGACGTGCTTCAACGGCGAGTTTCAATCGCTGCTCGATGCCTCAGCCGACGACGAGTTCTGCTGCTGGGACGTCGAGGAATTTCAAAGTACCGACCCGCTGTTCGTCAATGCGCCTGGCGGTGACTACCACCTGAGCGAGATGTCTCCATTGATCGATTTCTGCGACGACCTGTCTCCTGCCCAGGCCACCGATATCGAACTCGAGCCCCGCGGGGTCGACGATGCTCTGACGCCGAACGTGGGAGGCCCGTTCGATGTGGGAGCGGATGAGGTCCAGCCCGGCGTGGAGGCGTCGATCTTCAGTGACGGATTCGAATCGGGCGACACGACCGTTTGGTCTTCGACGGTTCCGTAGCAAAGTTGCGTAACAGGCACCCGACAAGAACGACATCTGCGTCGCCAACAGCTGTCACGGTCTCCAGCCCTACGGCGAACGACCAGCTCGGGGAGCCCGGCTCCGTCATACCTCTCGTTTTCGGGCCACAAACACCCAGGCTCGGGCACGACCGTGGTCACCTTGATCGAAAGTCGTCGTGATCAGCTCGAGAATCTCGAAGTGAGGCTCCACCGCAGCGACGATCTCGATAGCGCTGCGTCGCGGAGGACCCGTGTCCCTTGGGGGGCCATCCGTGGAGCCGATGAGGCTATGCCACATCCCTCCGGGTGCGAGCAGCTCCGCGACTCTAGAGGCGAAGAGCGACTGCTCCTCGGCGGCGTCGAAGACATGAAAGACGCCGCGATCGTAGACGAATTGAAACGGCCTGCCCGGAATCTTGTCGACCAGGAAATCACCGACAAAGAAGTTGCATCGAACCCCGGCGGCCGAGACCTTCGTTTTGGCCTTGGCAATTGCGTTCGGTGCGAGATCCTGTACGGTCATCTCGAAACCTTGCCGCGCCAGCCAGATCGTGTTGGTGCCCGTGCCACAGCCGATCTCCAAGGCTTTGCCCGGCTCGATGCCATGTCTCCTGATTACCTCACCCAGGTGCACGTCAGCCTCGCCGCTGTCCCACGGCAGCTCGCCGTCGACGTAGCGTTGATCCCAGCTCGCGGGATCCCTCGGTCGTCGCCTATCGCTGGACACTTGAGCTCGACCAAGATCAACTCCCACGGCGAATCGGAGATGTTCTTCGGAAGATGCTCTCCCGCTGGCGTGAACAGAGTGTCA
>JARRLJ010000489.1:2881-5216 GCA_037387025.1 Gemmatimonadales bacterium | reverse complement strand
GCGAGAGACTGGACTGAAAGACCCAAGCTCCGAGTAGCAACCGGGTTAGGGAGCTCGGCCAACTCGAAGCATGATTCCCTCTATCACTATTCTTCCATCGCTCGGATCGATGACGACCTCGACGGGTGGACTGTCCATGTCGAGCTGGCGCAGTTGCTCGTTGTCGACGCGGAGTTCGTATGAACCCGGCCGGAGGCCGAGGAGAAAGAACGCACCGTCTGAGAAAGTCGTGGTGGAAACCGTTAGCCCCGACTGCCGATCCTCGAGTACGAGGCGAAGACCGCCCGCCGGGACGTTGCTGTCCTCGAACACCGCGTTACCGCTCACTTCGCCAGCCTGCACCAACGGTATCTGCATGTAGGTGAAGCTGTTTGGCCCTGGTGATACGGTCATCAAAGGCCTGGCCGGAACCCACAACGGGGTGTCGATCGACAGCGAGTCGATCTCGAGCAAGAGCGACTCGAACGGCACGAAATCCCAAGTGCTGAACCTGCCCAGTGAATCTGTCCTCACCCTACGGGATCCCAAGCGCAGCTGCAGGTCGGGGAAGCCGGTTTCGTCCGGATCGCGCACACCGTTGCCGTTTGCATCGACGAACACTTCGCCTGATATGCCGGCGCGGCCGAGGCTGCGTCCGTCTGCGAAGTCGAACCGTCTGTATTGCTGATCCCACAGAATCGATCCTTCGATCAGTTGCTGTCCCTGGACCCCCGTGGCCTCATTGTACGTGTTGCGGCTTATAGCGCGCATGGTCGGCAGGGTAGCAGTGATCCCGATCTGTGCGTTGAACCCGGTGATCCCACGTTGCCAACCGGATTCCAATTCGAGGCGCAGCTCTCGGGAGATACTCCTTCCTATGCCCGCGTTGATGCGGGCCAGTCCCGAGTCGGGGTCAAACCCGATTCCAGCATGGATGAAAGTGCTGCGGAACAACGGGGTCGGTCCCCGGAGTACGATGGCGCCACGAGCGTCTATAACTCTGCGAGATCTACCGGGCTGACCGCTGAACCGTTCTCCGCTCTGTTCCGCACCGACCTCGAGGCGACCCACAGGTATGAGTGCGGTAGCCGATAGCCTGGCTGCGTCGAACGTCGCCGTGGCGGTTTCGGAACGCTGTGCCCTCAGCTGGAGGAAGGGAGCACGGTCCGTTTTTCCGGGACGCCAAAAGAGGTATCCCCTCAGCTGACGTTCGAGGAGTTGCGATGCGATTATTGGCTGCGTCGCGTCCGACATGAACTCGGTATGCTGCAACTGTAGCTCGAAATCCGGTGTCGGGGTGAATGAGAATTGCCCTTCTATGAATCCGTCGAGCACGGCCTGCATTGTGATGCTGAGACTCCGCGCGGGGGCGAACGCAACGATGCCATAGGGATGCCAAAGGTCCGGCAATGAGTCCCGCAGGAAGAAGTCGGACCCAGCGCGAATGCTGAGTTCCGATGTGATCCCATACCAGGTGTCAACGTTGAGAGCGCCCTGACATTGATTCTGACACTCGCCGCCCGAGATACCGTACTCGAACTGCCCCCCCGGGAGCCGATTGGGTGGCACCACGAACGTACGCCGCGTTATCAACCTCTCGCCGTTCGGTCCGTATGCAACTACGTCCAACGGGTTCTGTCCGTAACGCACCGGCACCTGGAAGCGGTACAGCTCGGTATCATCGACTACCGTGAATCCCACCAGCCGTTTGTTATGGTACAGCTCTACTTCCCAACCGGCCGGCAGAGTTCCCACCAACCACTGGTCCGCGAAACTGCTCGGCCTGAGGAAAGGCGAATTGCTGATACTCACGCCTCGCACCAACCGGCGACGCCAGCCGGTGGACGCTATGTCGCCAAGCGCAAACTGCCGCAGCCACTTGTGCTGCGGCCAAGCCTTGTTCCAGGAGACAAGTGTGGAGTGAAGACGACCTACCGCCGTGGTGCGTTCTGTGTGCCGCGCGTCGAGGCTTCCCCCAAGTAGCTGTATGCCCAGCCCGAGTTCGACTCCTGAGGCGTTGAAGGGGTCACGAGTCGAGCTGGTCAACCTCCAATCGAGTACGGCACCATCCGCGACATTGGGCCTCAGCTGATAGTCATACGCAGGCACGGTGGGAGCCGACGTGCCAAGTGCCAGGGAGCGGCGCCGCTCACGTTCGAGACGCTGGAAGACCGGTAGGCGATCGGCGCTGCGGACAGCCACCACCAAGTCTACCCAGTCCACCTCCATCGTCACGTCCAGCGCAGCGGCGAGGACCTGGGTCGATACGTAGTACGAACTGTCAATCCAGGTCGAATGACCCGGTGGAATGGTGAATACGGAACTACTGCGCACCGCTGTGTTTTCCGGCGTGGAG
>JARRLJ010000489.1:0-2862 GCA_037387025.1 Gemmatimonadales bacterium | reverse complement strand
ACCAAGTGGAAGAACTGGTCCGCCGACAATAGCATCGTCGAGTCGCGCACCAACGCAAGGAGCACGGCGTCCGGACCGCGAGCGACTCGTACCTCGACGACCGCTTCCAGGAAAGCCGTGTCTTGTTGGGCTTGTGAAGCAATAGGTGCAACCGCCACTAACAGCCAGGGACAGGTGAGGAGGTGCCAAACAGAGAGGCCCATCCTGGAGGGAATCACTAGTTCCCCGTGTAGGCCGCCGTCAAAGTGACTGTTCCTTCGTAAACGCCCGGAGACTGAGTGCCATCAGGCGATGCGGCGCCGCCGAGCCCGACGACTCTCAGATCCTCAGGAGATCCGTTGCTGCGGATGTTTGTCACCAACGTACTTGGTGGATCGAGATATGGACCAACCGCGAGGGCCGGCAGTACCGTCACGTCCACAATGATCTCGGCTCCGGAAGTACTACGGATCTCAAACGAGCCTGCGTTGGCGAGTATCCGGGAGTCGAGGGTGGTGGACATACCCGGAGCAACGTCGCCGAATACCAGATCTTGTATGTTCTCCCAAGATAGCGATGCGTCAGCCACCTCGGCGCGTACAGTAATCGCGGCGGTCTGCCCCGTGAGTGGATATGTGGCGCTACCTAGGACGACAGCAAGACTCGCTGCGAGCACGATCCAGTACGTCCGCCGAGACACGATCGCTTCAGCCAATCTGGATTGCGAAGGATCGGACGATGGGAGGCGCCGGTAGCACATTCACCTGAGGAATGTCTTCTCTCATGGTTGAGAGCTCAAAGCGCACACGGTACGTGCCGGGTACCAGTCCCGTGAGTGGGAAGGCCATGCGGCGATTGATGCTGTGGTACACCGCCATCGGGGTTCGCCACTCACGTGCCACATCGTCGTTTTCATTCACGATCTCGAAGTGAACCGAACCCAGATAGGCGGCATTGCCGCCGCGGTCGAGGCCGATCCACGCCACTAGAGAATCACCCTCGACGGCCCCCCTGAGATCGGTGAGTTCCACACCGGTTTGTACCTCGCCCTTTCTGTACGTCGCCGAGATGATGGTGCGCTGGCGGAACGTGATGCCGGCTCTGAGCCCCGTGTCTGCAACAATTGCTTCTCTGACGCGTTGAGCCGTCACGATGATCCGCGACCAGTACTCCCCGTCTGCTAGCTCCGCCGGCGGCCTGGCCAGCAGCCGCACCACCTGACGCTGCCCCGGTTCTAGACGCACGCGGGTCGGATACGCTCGAATCCATTCGGCGGCGGACCGGTCGTCGGGACCGGGCTCGTCGATGAGTTCGACGTAGGGGTTACCCAAGGAGTCCGTGGCCGGGTACCCGAACTTGAGTTCGACCTGTACCTCTTCGGCCTCTGTGCCAGAATTGGCCAGGGTGATTTGGCCCGTGCGCGTGCGGTGGTCAATGAACACCGCGTGGGGTGCCACTAGCACGGCACTCGATATCACCGGCAGCAAGGCGACTGCCACCGCGGCCATCGCTACCGCCTTCAGCAGGTACCTGAGAAATCCCTTTGAACTCATCACGCCCCCGTATAGGAAACCGTCAGTACAATGGTCGCCGTGTAGCTACCCTGTTCCTGAGTTGGCAATGGCAGGACTGTTCCACCGAGCCAAATGTACAACCTTCCACTTGCACTCAGGGTGGCCACCAGGGGAGCACGTGGGTCGAAGGCCTGCGACGACCTGATGGAAGGCCGGGGCGAGAAGCCGCCGTCACCGACTGTGAACTGCAAAGGCATACTAGCCCCCGTTGGCGCATCGAGCGTCGCAGGGAGCGTCAGGTCGACTCTTACCTCAGTGCGTCTCTCGCCGCGGACCTCGTATTGACCGGAGTTGGCTGCGTCCAGGCGGCTAACCGCGGTCGGCAGTCCCGGAAGCACCAACCCGAAAGTGAGATCCTGGCTGCCGACCGCGGCGATGGGCTGCTGTGCCTGTAGTTGTGCAACGAGGGTGACGGTGGCTGCCAGCGCCACCGCCACCCTCGCTCCAGCGTGGACAGGCACAGAGTAAGTGTGCGTGCCCACCATGGCCCAACCCGAGTGCTGTCTACCCGCTAGTTGCCCGTGTAAGACGCTGTCAGCGTCACGGTACCGGTGTACGTGCCGTTGGGGGGGACCGGAGGCCCGATCGCGTCGACGGTGCCACCCAAGAAGATGAACAGCTCTCCTAGAGGAGACAGAACGTCCACCGCGCCGCCGGGGAGCGGCAACGCGTTGCCGGTTGCGGGGTCGTTCGCCGTGTTGTAGACAGCCGTGTACGTGATCGGGAGATTGTTTCCACCACCGTCCGTGAGGTTGGCCGGTAGCGAAGTGAAAGAAAATGTCACTTGCGCACCGGGGCCACCCGAAATGGAGAAAGCACCGGCGGACGCGTCTGTCACCGGCACCGTCTTGGTGAATCCCGGTATCACTAGTTGAAAGTCCAGATCGTTGTCCCCGCTCAGTCCGAGCGTAGAAGCCACATTCGCAGTGGCGGTGATAGAAGCCTGTGCCTTGGCGGCAGCGGGCGTGATCAAAGTGGCGAGAGCCACTCCCGATAGCGCGAGAAACAATGCGCTCCGTCTCATCTGTCAGCCTCCCTACGCAATTAACCCTGTGCCGGTCCACATCACTGCTAGACCAGATGTTCCGTTGACTGCCACACTGATTTCGCAATTGATATGCCGTTCGTAGGTGGGACCTGTGGGGCTTGTTACCACGAATGTGACCCGTGACACAACATGACGATGTCGGCACCACCCTCCACGAAGCAGTGCTTAAACCCAAGTGATCCAAGTCACATCCCGTGCATGAGGCATCTTTTGTGTGCTGAGGTAACCTATTGTCTTGGATAGAGTTGCGCATGTCAACCC
>JARRLJ010000488.1:0-2870 GCA_037387025.1 Gemmatimonadales bacterium | reverse complement strand
TGAGAACGGACTCCGCGCGATGGTAGCCGTCGCGCCGTTTCCCGCGAGCCTCTCGAACAGCGAGCCGGCTGAGCCCGAGAACGTCGCCGGGCTCATGGTGTCGGCCAACTACTTCTCTGTCTTGGGCACTAGGCCAGCCCTGGGGCGCTTCTTCCTACCTGAAGAGGATGCAATCGGGGATCCCCGGCCAGTAGTGGTCTTGAGCCACAAGTTGTGGACAAGGCGATTCGGAGCCGACCCAGCAATTCTCGGCCAAACCATCAGTCTCAATCGCACCAGCTTCACAGTAATCGGCGTGGCCGAAGAGGGCTTCCAAGGACACTACTGGGTATACGACTTCGGATTGTGGGTACCCGTAGCCATGGCTTCAGCGGTTTCCGAGTGGGACACGTCGCAGCGTGGAAGCACGAATCTGGTACTGCTGGGACGCCTCGCGCCGGGGTCTTCGATTGCGCAGGTGAGCCGGTCGCTGGCAGTGACAACCGACCGGCTGCGCCGTGAATATGCCGAGTACTACGACAACCAATACATGGCGGTGTACCAGTATTCGGGAATGCTGGAGGAGGCACGAGGTCCCGTTAGCGCCTTCATGGGCCTGTTGTCGGTCGTTGCCGGCATCGTCCTGCTGATAGCTAGCTCCAACGTTGCCGGTATGCTGCTTTCACGCGCTACCGGGCGTGCTCGCGAGATAGCAGTGCGTCTGTCGGTAGGGGCCGGGCGGACACGGTTGGTGCGCATGTTGGTCACGGAAAGCGTGATGCTGTTCTTGATCGGAGGCACCCTCGGTGTCTTCTTCACGCTTTGGAGCACCGATGCTCTCGAGTCATTCCGCCTTCCAATTCCGATTCCAATGACGTTTGACCTTGCGCTGGATGTCAGAGTGCTTGGGTTCACGCTGGCTCTGGCACTCATCACAGGGACATTGTTCGGATTGGCGCCAGCGCTGCAGGTAACCAAGGCCGATTTGGCAACATCACTCAAGGACGAACGTGCCGGACCCGGAACTGCGCGCCGGAAACTGCGGAACGCATTTGTAGTTGCCCAAGTTGCCGGATCGGTAGTGCTCTTGATCGCCGCCGGCCTGTTCATCCGCGCGCTCGCCCGCGCTCAAGGGGTGGATCTCGGCTTTGAACCGCAAAACGTCCACGCTCTAACCGTCGATCTCTCGATCCATCAGTACAGCGACGATGAGGTGAAAGCTTTCTTGAAGGAGTTGAGGCAGCGCTCTGCAAGCCTCCCTGGTATCGAGTCCGCTGCCCTTTCCTCAATGCCGCCTCTCGGCTTCACGAGCGGGAGAACTCAGTTTCAAGTACCGGGACGAGAGTCGCAACCCGACGGTGGGTATCACGTAGCCGCAATAAATACGGTCTCGCCAGATTACTTCATGACCATGCACATCCCCATACTTGCGGGCCGTCCATTCACAGACTCCGATAGCGAAGCGGCTCCACGCGTGGTGGTGATCAACCGGACTGCCGCGAATCGGGTTTGGCCGGGAGAGTCAGCACTCGGCAAACGCATCATGTTGGGCGACGTTGAGTACCGCGTCATCGGCGTTGCGGGCGATGGTAAGTATGCGTCGCTCACCGAACACAACGTGCCCGCTGTCTACCAGGCCTTCCCCCAGCGTGTATCGTCGGCGAACACTCTTTTGGTGCGCACGGTGCCAAGACGCCAGGCAATTGGCAGAGACGTCCGCGCAATAGCCCGCGCAATGGATCCGGATCTCCCTATGCAGGGGAACGCGCCCTACACGCAGATGATCGGCGTTTCACTCCTGCCGAATAAGGTGGCAGCATCCGTCGCGGGAGCGTTCGGTGTCGTGGGTGTCGTCTTGGCTGCCGTTGGTTTGTTCGCAGTCCTATCGTCTATGGTGTCCTACCGTACCCGTGAGATCGGCATCCGTATTGCGCTGGGCGCTGATGTGTCCGACGTAAGAAGGATGGTCATTACCGGGGGATTAAAGCTGACCGCGCTGGGACTTGCCGTCGGTCTTCCTGCTGCACTCGTTGCTGTGCTGCTGATCCAGAGTATGCTGTTCGGCGTGAGCCCAGCCGACCCCGTCACGTTTGGGGGCATCTCCGGGTTGCTGTTGTTGGTCTCGCTGCTGGCCAGCTACGTACCTGTACGAAGGGCGACACAGACCGATCCTGTGAAAGCGTTGAGGGCCCAGTAAGCAAGTGTCCTAAGGTCTGCGCAAGATCCATATCATGTACGGGCTAGATTCGGCGTTGAACGAAGATCTATCGTAGTCGCCAAAGAGCTCCACGATTTCGAAGCCCGTCTCACGAACCATTGCGGCAAACACCGGCTGTTCAAGCAGCGAGAACCGAAGCTGCATTGTCTGCTCCCGCTCCAGCGAGCCGGTGCTATCGTAGAGCTTGTACGTCTGCTGAGCCTCGGCGACCCGAGTCCCTGGGTTCCAGGTCTCGTTCACCCATACCTCGAGACGTCCGCCTGACTCGGGAATCTCGAACGGACCCAACAGCCTTGGATCTGAACCGAACGAGCGTCTCCGGATTGGCGGGTTGTGGAGTGTACAGATAAACGTTCCTCCCGGGATGAGAGCACTCCTAGCCTCAGACAGCGTCCTCAACTGGTCTTCTTCATCCGTGATTTCGAGAAAGGAATTGAAGGGAATGACCGCCAGGTGGTAGTAATCCCGGAACGGCAAGCGGCGCACATCGGAACAAACGGCAAGCGGAGGACTAGCAGCACCGGCCAGTTTCTGCCTGAGAATCTCAAGCATGTCATGTGATAGATCGACACACGTGACATTCGAGCCCGCCTTCAGCAACCCCTCCGTTACTCGGCCGGTGCCCGCTGTCAGTTCGAGTACGGGTCCAGTCACCTGTGCCGCCTCTTCCTGG
>JARRLJ010000487.1:1276-4543 GCA_037387025.1 Gemmatimonadales bacterium | reverse complement strand
CCCGTTTATCTTCCGGGGCATGATGAGCCGCTGAGGGGATCGGGACGGATAGGCCTTCCAGTGCGACCAGGCAAGGCTGGTCAAAGGGAATTGGAGGCTGCGATGCTACCATGAAACTTTGTCTGTCGTCCAGCAGGTGGTGGTCGGAAGCGAGCGGCGAGGAAGCTAGCGATGGAACTAGCGGCAATAGTGGATGCATTGGACGGTGAAGGACTCCTCGTCCACGCACCCGCCACGATTCCATCGATCAGTGCAATCACAGACGATTCACGCAAGGTCGAGCCCGGAGCGTTGTTCTGCGCGGTTCAGGGGACCGTGTACGACGGCCATCGTTATCTGGGAGAAGCACGCCGACGGGGGGCTGCTGCTGCTGTGGTGGCGCGTCCTGACGAACTCGACCTCCCGCAGATAGTCGTCAGCGATTCGCGTACGGCGGCTGGTGTGGTCGCCCGTCAGTGGTATGGTGACCCGGGCCAAGGGATGACTCTGGTAGGGGTGACCGGCACCAACGGAAAATCGACCACGGTCGCGCTGGTTCGTCATCTCCTGAATCAAAGACTCGATGCCGGTTCGCTTGGGACTCTGGGCGCATTCGACGGAACCGGAGAGAAGTTGCCTGGATACGGATTGCTGACAACTCCAGGGCCCCTGGAATTTCAGGCGGCTCTGGCCGATCTGGCAAAGCGAGAAGTGAAGAGCGTGGCGATTGAGGCTTCATCGCATGGGCTGGATCAGAGACGCCTCGATTCGATACGCTTTGATGCGGCGGTCTACACCAACTTGACGCGGGAGCATCTCGACTATCATCCGGATCTCGAGTCCTACGCTGCGGCGAAGATGAGGCTGTCCGACCTGGTTCAATCAGGTGGAATTGAAATCGTCAATGCCGATGATCGGACCTGGGATGCGCTGCCGCTCCGTAGGGAACTCCGCCGTGTCACATACGGGCGAACCGCTGTGGCAGACGCGAGCGTCATCGACGAGAAGTTGCATGAGGCGGGTGCCGAGTGGACCATCAGGCTGGGTGATTCGGAACGCCGGGTGACCATGCCGTTATTGGGCGAGTATAACGTCACCAATGCCCTGGCGGCTGCCGCCACGGCGTGGGCCTTGGGCGTGGATCCGGCCACCGTTGCCGAGCGGGTGGAGACTGTGCCGCAGGTGCCTGGGAGAATGGAGCGCCTCGTGACCGGTCCCTTCAACGTGCTTCGTGATTACGCGCACACGCCGGACGGATTCGAGCGTGCAATTGGCGCCATCCGTGCCATAACACCGGGTAATCTCATTGTGCTCTTCGGAGCGGGCGGTGATCGAGACAGAGGAAAGAGAGCTGTTATGGGGAGCATAGCTGCTCGTTTCGCCGATCTCGTCGTCATAGCCTCTGACAACCCGCGTACGGAGGACCCCGAACAAATCCTTGACGACATCGAGCACGGAATAGGAGAAGCTCCACATCTCAGGATATCTGATCGCGAGGAGGCGATCTACGAAGCCATTTCGAGGCTCAGGCCCGGCGATTGTCTCCTGTTGCTGGGCAAGGGGCACGAGACATATCAGATCTATGGGCACGATAAGATGCCGTTTGATGAACGCGCGATTGTCCAGACCGCGGTGAAGGAGTTGGTGTGATTGCCTGGACCGGGACCCGTGTCGCCGACATCCTGGGAACGGGTGGTGGCAGTGCATTGACGTACAGCTCCGTAAGCACAGACACGAGATCGTTGTCCCCGGGGGCGCTGTTTGTTGCGTTAGTGGGTGAGACATTTGACGGACATGATTTCGTTGGCGTGGCCCGCGATTCGGGCGCTGTAGGGGCGGTCGTGCAGCGAAGCGACGCGGATGTTGAAGGCCTCGAAGTGTTTCGAGTCGACGATACTCTGATTGCGCTAGGGCGCCTGGCGCGAGCACGACGACAAGAAGTCACGGGGCCCGTCGTGGGGGTGACCGGTACCAACGGCAAAACCTCGACCAAAGAAATGCTGGCTGTGGCAATGGGGACTCGGTGGAACGTCCACGCGACCCGCGAGAACTTGAACAATCTGATCGGTGTCCCTCTCACGATTCTTACGACACCACTCGATTGTGATGCACTGGTGGTGGAGGCGGGCGCCTCCGAGCCAGGGGAGATCGCCCGGTTGCGAGACATCCTCGAGCCGACGCTTGGTGTGGTGACTAACGTAGCTGCTGGACATTTGGAGGGTTTCGGCTCGCTGCAAGCCGTCCTGATGGAGAAATGCTCATTACTCGATGGCGTTCCGGTTGCTGTTGTGGGAGGTGATCCCCCGGCGAGGGTTGAAGAGGCCAGGCGACGTGCCCGGCGGGTGGTGGTCGCCGGCCTGAGCGAGCGAGCCACCACGTATCCGGATTGTTGGGGAGTCGATCCGGAGGGACACGCATGGTTAGCAGTTCAAGGTACGCGAGTTCGCCTGCCGGTATTGGGCCGCCATCAAGCAGACAATGCGATGATCTCCCTAGCGGTGGCATTGGAATTGGGTGTCGAACTGGCCGACGCAGCTGCCGCGATCAATCGAGTTGAACTACCGCCGGGCCGCTGCGATCTGTTGCGCTCAGGTGACCGAGTGATCCTCAAAGACACTTACAATGCCAATCCGGGGTCCCTGACTGCCTTACTGGAAACGGCGAGCGCGCTCAGGGACGATCGCCGGCTGGTGATCGTCCTCGGTACCATGTTGGAACTGGGCGTACCACCTCCTGACTCCGCTGAGCTCCTAGTTCTTCGGGTTCAATGTCTTCACGTACATATCAGTACGGGCGGCCGGTGCAACCGTGACCGCGATCCTGCTGGCTTTTCTGGTGGGACCGATGGTGATTCGTGTGCTAAGGGAGCGCGGGGTAGGTCAAATAGTGCGTGCCGACGGACCGTCCTCCCACCAATCGAAGCGGGGGACTCCCACGATGGGTGGTGTGATCATTCTCATTTGCACCATCGTACCCACGCTGCTCTGGGCTAGGCTCGACAGCCGCTACGTGCTCGTCGCTGCTGCCGCGACACTGTGGATGGGGGCGATCGGGTTCGTAGACGACTACCTGAAGGTCGTCCAAAGTAAGTCGCGCGGGCTGATTGCCAAGCACAAGCTGACCGGCCAGATCACCTTCGGCGTCATTCTGGGCTCGTATCTATTGTTGTGGCCGGTTGCCAGCGATATGCCTGCGAACTCAACTACGTTGCCGTTCTTCAAGTACGTATTGATCGCTCTTCCACCCATAGTCTACATCGCATTCGTCACGTTGGTTTTGACTGGATCC
>JARRLJ010000487.1:0-1255 GCA_037387025.1 Gemmatimonadales bacterium | reverse complement strand
GTCACGTTGGTTTTGACTGGTTCCAGCAACGCCGTCAACATCACGGACGGCCTTGATGGACTCGCCGCCGGTCTGACTGTGATAGCCGCCGCCGCTTTCGCGGTTTTCGGTTACGTGTTCGGCAGGTTCGACTACTCTGAATACTTGTACGTCTACTACCTGCCCGGTTCGGGAGAGCTGGCCATCTTCTGCGCTTGCCTGATGGGAGCGGCGTTGGGGTTCCTATGGTATAATGCGCATCCGTCCGAAATATTCATGGGTGACACCGGGAGCTTGGCGATTGGTGGAGCATTCGGGACTGTCGCCATCCTGCTCAAGTCTGAGTTCCTCCTTCTACTAGTGGGCGGCGTGTTCGTTGCGGAAGCCGGATCGGTGATCATCCAGACGTCGGTCTTCCGCTGGCGCAGGGCCAGACACGGCGTGGAGTATGCGCGGCAGCATCGCTTCTTCAGGATGGCACCACTGCATCACCACTTCGAACAACTCGGCTGGCAAGAATCCAAGATAGTGACCAGGTTCTATATCATTGCCATTCTATGCGCGCTGGTCGCACTGGCGACTCTGAAAATCAGATGATTCCTGTGGCGTGGCAGGAAGGTGAAGTCGCGGTTGTCGGGTTGGGACGCAGCGGGGTAGCGGCCACGAAGGTGCTCGAAAGAAGTGGCTGCCGGGTTTATGCGTCGGACAGCGGGGACTCAGAGACGCTGCGGGCTAGGGCGGGGGAACTCGCCAGTGCAACCGTATCGGTCGAGGTGGGGGCCCACGTTTTGGATCGCATAGCGCGTGCGGTCGTTGTCATAGCATCGCCCGGAGTCCCGCCCGATGCTCCACCGCTGCAATCGGCCCGAAATGCTGGCATCGATATCCTTGCTGAGTTGGATCTTGCGGCAATGATGCTCGAGGATGTGCGCCTCATAGTGGTGACGGGTACCAATGGTAAGACCACGACGACCGCGCTCATAGCACACTGCCTGGCTGAAAGAGAAGAGCCGGAAATAGCAGCAGGCAACATCGGGCTTCCCTTGGTCGAGGTTGCCGCAATGCCTGAACGTCCACGGTGGCTCGCAGTTGAGGCTTCGTCATTTCAGCTCCACGATGCCCCACATCTGAACCCAGCGGTTGGCGTGCTGACCAACCTGTCCCCAGATCACCTGGACCGTTATCCCAGTGAGGCGGCCTACTACGCAGACAAGCGCAATCTGTTTCGCAACGCATCGGCGGAGTCGGTCTGGGTTGTGAACGGCGACGACGAGGG
>JARRLJ010000486.1:0-2872 GCA_037387025.1 Gemmatimonadales bacterium | reverse complement strand
TAAAGCTGCCGGTACCGACCTGGACAATGTCGTCAAGACGACTGTCTATTTGGCCGATATGGCGCATTTCCCCGCCATGAATGATGTTTACGCGAAGCACTTTGGGGACCACAAACCGGCTCGGGCCACAGTGGAAGCCGGTGGCCTCCCCAAGGGCGCGTTAGTGGAGATCGACGCCATTGCGGTGGTTGGTTGACCGGAGCCAGCGGGGGCGGATTGGGTCTGGTGGCCTGCGCGGTCTTCAAAACCGTAGGGAGACGCCTTTGGCGGCTCTGGTGGGTTCGATTCCCACACGCTCCCGCCAACTCGTCGAGTCCGAGCTGAAGGCTTGTCGGCGTACTCGGACGTGACATCTGGGAAGTGGCTGGCCAACGCGCTTCAAGTCAACGAGCAACCGGGCTACCGCGTGAACGCAAACGCCACAGCGGACCGAACATACCACACATCTCGAACGCCTGAAAAACGGGCTCTCTTCATTCTAAACCCTGAGGCCGGTCGTGGTAGAGCTCGCAGACTGTTCAGGTCGCTGCCGGGCACCGCTCGTAAACTCGGTTGGGAATTCGACGTATGCGAAACTCGGCACCGCGGACACGAGCTGGAACTGGCCGTAGAGGGAAGCGCGCAGGGTTGGCCGGTTCTGGTTGCCGTAGGGGGTGATGGAACGGTGCACGGCGTGGCAAACGGACTCTTGGCTGAAGGCCCGACGGATACAGTGCTGGCTCACGTTCCGATTGGGACCGGAAACGACTTCGCCAAGATGGTGGGGCTCAACAAGGCGCGCCATCCGGAAAGGAATCTGAGGCTCATATTGCAGGGTGAGGTGCGTCGCCTCGACGTTGGCCGTGCGCTTGGAGAATACTTTGTCAATGGACTGGGGATTGGCTTTGGCGCCGAAGTTGCGCGGAACATCCTGGAGTTCAAGCGATTGCGTGGATTCGCGCTGTATTTGGCCGCGGTCTACCGCACCTTCTTCTCGTTCAAGTCGCCTACATTAGAGGTATCTGCTGCCGAGCACAGTGAAGCTGGACCGATATTGATGACCGAGATATCGATCGGAAAAACGGCTGGAGGCGGGTTCAAGCTCACCCCGGATGCCGACGCGCAGGACGGGTTGTTAGACGTGTGCGTCATACGTGACATCGGTATGTTTACCTTCCTTCGCTGCCTCCCACTCGTCCTCACGGGGAGTCACACCAAGCTTCCCCCCGTAACGGTGTTTCAGACAAAGCAGGTCACCGTGTCGGCGGCGGCACCTACTATGCACCTCGATGGTGAGGTGCGCACGCCCGATGTCTCTTCCATCACGGTCCGGGTCGAACCGGGCGCCTTGCCAGTTCTATGCGCTTGCTAGCGATTGGGGCCGTGGTATTAGCCTTGGCGTGGCCGATGGCTGTGCAGGCACAAGTGACCCCACCACCCACGCAGCAGCAACAACAACAGCAGCCGCCGGAGCCGGAGGACACGATTCCGGTACCACCGTTCCGGTTCGATCCGCCGGTGTCCCCACTAGCTGCGTTCGGAAGGTCGATGATTCTCCCGGGTTGGGGTCAGGCGGCCTTGGGACGCCGCGTTACAGGTGCCGTGTTCATGGCGTGGGAAGGGCTGACGTTCACGATGTTCCTCAAATCGCGGAATCAGTTGCACTATCAGGAGAGCATTGACGCAGAAACCGTTGAAGACAAGAAAGCGGAAGTGCAGGATTGGCTGGTGCTGCTCATCTTCAACCATCTATTGTCCGGAGCGGAAGCATATGTGTCGGCGTTGCTGTGGGACTTTCCAACTGAGCTGGAAGTGAGCGTGTTACCCGGTGGCGACGTCAATGTTGGCCTGTCTTTGAGTTTTTCGCTCCCACCTCCTTAGCACTATTCGAATCTTCTGAGTTCCGGTCCATCGGGAGTCACGACACCGTATCGGTGATCCTCCACCCAAGCACCAGGGTTGAAGTACCATCTGCCGTCGTCGACCGACTCGAGCGCCGGGCGATGTGTGTGACCGAGGATCACGAGATTCACGTCGGGTTCCCGGTCCAGGATACCGTGCGCGAACTCCAGTTGGGCAGCGGCGGCGCGTTGAGCCCGATCCAGGTTCTTGCGTGCCGCGAGACGATCGGACATGCGGTTTACAAGGCCGATCGCGAAGTCGGGATGAATCAGCCGGAAGGTAGCCGCGGTTAACGGGTGGCGAGTGATCCTATGAAGAACCTTCCCACTCGAATCCAACTCTGCGACTCCGTCTCCGTGCGCCACCCAGGCCTGCCATCCCGAAATATCCATCCGAGCGTGACCTCTGTGAAACTCGGCGCCCAGTTCGTCGCTCCAGAAATCCAGTCCCCAACGATCGTGATTGCCGCCGGTCACTGTGAGACGTACGCCTTGCTCGCGTATCTCCGAAAGGACGGCGAGCGTCGCGAATGCAGCCCGCGGGATCACATGGCGATACTCGAACCAAAACTCGAACAGGTCACCGTTGATCAGGAGGTGATCACCCAGCTCGGGTACCGCGCGAAGAAAGCGATGAAACGCAGCTCGGGTCGGATTGCCCTGCTGGCCCAGGTGGGCGTCCGATACCACGACCGTAGTTGCTTGAACAGGCACGGCGAGAGTATACCGGACGACGCGCCATCGTCGCAACCTCCTGTCCTGTTTGACTTTCCGAGCGCCGGTGTCCTATCTTGCTGCCGCTGCTCTTGAAATTGGTCCATCCGTTGTGGTGCAGTGGGGGTGAGAATCCTTGACGAGCCAAGCCGATATCAGTGAGTGCGAGTTCCGAGTACGCTACGTAGAAACGGATCAAATGGGTGTGGCTCATCACTCGAACTATCTGATCTGGTGTGAGCAGGCACGCACTGACCACATGCGTGCGAGGGGAGTGA
>JARRLJ010000485.1:0-3649 GCA_037387025.1 Gemmatimonadales bacterium | reverse complement strand
TTCATGGATGGCAATGTGGTGGAAATGGCGCTTGCCGCCCAGATCGACACCCTTTGGCGCCAAGTCGAGTGGGATTGGTTCACCAACGGCAGCAATAGTCTGCACTGGCACTGGTCTCCCAATCATGGCTTCTCGTTCCCGTTTGGCGGATTTGACGAGACGCTGATCGTCTTCGTCCTCGCGGCGGCGTCACCGACTCACGGCATATCTGCCCAGGTATACCACACCGGCTGGGCGCGGGATGGAGCGATCGTTTACGATCTCGAGAAGTACGGCCACAGCATCACGCTCAGACATAACCACGCAGAAGAAACCACGGGGCCACTCTTCTGGTCACACTACTCGTTTCTCGGCCTCGACCCCAGGGAGCTCGAGAGTCCCTATGCCAACTACTGGGAGCACAACACGAATCACACACTGATCAATCGGCAATATTGCATTGAAAACCCGAAGGGTTTCAGCGGATATGGTGAGGAAGTTTGGGGGCTCACGGCAAGTTATTCCCTAGACTTCTACGCAGCACACAGTCCCGGATTGGACGTGGGTGTCATTTCGCCAACGGCAGCGCTGTCATCATTTCCCTACACACCAGAGTATTCGATGCAGGCGTTGGAACACTTCTACTATGAACTGGGCAACAAGATCTGGGGCGAGTTTGGCTTCTATGACGCCTTTAGCATCGATCACGACTGGTATCCGAAGAAGTACCTCGCTATCGACCAGGGTCCGATCGTTGCCATGATCGAGAATTATCGATCCGCCCTGCTCTGGGACCTGTTTATGTCGGCGCCGGAGATCCAGTCGGGTTTGACGAAGCTCGGATTTCGATCCTTCTGAACTATCACATACCAAGCAAGTCTCGGGCATTCTGGTAGTAGATCCTTCGCAACACGGAAACAGGCAACTGCAACCCCACAAACGTGCCCCGCACTTCAGGTGAAGTCAGAACACTGTCCGTGGTGAGGTAGAGCCAGTCACGGTGCCATTTCGCTGCTATCCAATCGAGCGATTCCGTACTCTCGCTCACGCCGGAATCGGTTCCATAGAGCAACCTGTCTTGGTAGTCTATGATAAACTGCCTCACGGTTTCACGGTCTTGGATCTGCAGATGACTGATGCGGGCAGCCATATCCACCGCCATGTTGGGAAACCGGTCGAGCCGTTTGGCAAGCTCACCGACGCTCCACTCCAGGCTGCCGAGGTGTGCTCCGACGAACGTCAGGTCGGGATGCTTGGCCAGCATGTTGTCGCGCGCGTTTATCTGATCGTCGTACGAGGGGTACTCGGGATGCAGATACATGTGGTACTGCGGGTTGTTCGTGAAGTAGCTGCTGTCACCAGGTACCGTCATGGAGTCGACGGGCAGCCAGCAGTTGCGCGGTTCACCAAAATGCCCTATGAGCGGCCTACCTTGCGAGGCGATGTAGTCGAGGATCGGGTCGAACCTTGGGTTGTCGATCATGATGAAGGAACTGTCGGCGTCGCGAAACGTCATGCCGATATCCTTCCACAACTTGACGGCGCTGGCCCCATTCTCGAAATCCTGCCGTAACCTGGAGATGGTTACCTGCTGCCAATCCGGATCCCTCCAGTTCTCCATGTTTATGGTCGTCGCAAAGGAGACCGTTTCAGGAGAGTCTTGGTGTTGCGAACTCGCCCACGCGAACTCGCGATCGATGTGCTCCTGACTTGCAGATCGTGTGACGATGGTCATCAGACCAAAGCCCTCGTCCCTGGCCAACATGACGAAGTCGGGTTCGAACGTGTCTATGTGAACGTGGGCATCGATCTTGGGAAAGCTGGCGTAGTCCGGCACGCGGGAGCAGCTCAATACAGAGAGGGCACCGCACAACAAGGCAAATCGCTGGAGCATTGCTACATCCGGTAGGTTTCCTAGAAAATATAGAGCCGGCAGCGGAATTCGCATCTCACCGTCCGAAATACCCCAATTTCATCGGCTACCAACCACCGACGCTTGAATCCCTTCCGCCGGCAGCGTATCGTTGGCGACGACACGCGCCGGATTATCACCACCGGCACCCGACCTCACCTGGCACGGAGTCAAACGAATGGGAACGACTCAACCGGGCTCATCGGTCACAGAGGGGCGACTTTCCTCCCTCGACTTCTTTCGCGGTCTTACCATGTTCCTGCTCGTGGCCGAAGGTGCGCTCGTCTACGAGTCACTGCTGGTACCGGAGCTGGATGGAACCTGGATTCAGGCGATCGCTACTCAATTCACGCACCACCCCTGGAACGGCCTGCGTTTCTGGGATCTCGTGCAGCCTTTCTTCATGTTCATTGTCGGTGTGGCAATGCCCTTCTCCTTCGCGCGTCGCTGGGAGAGAGGGGACAGCTACGCGGCGACGTTGCGCCACGCTGTCGTGCGATCGCTGGTTCTGCTGGGGCTCGGAGTAGGACTTTACGTAGTCGCCGCGGGCTACCTGACCCTGGAACTGTGGAACGTGCTGGCCCAGCTGTCGTTCACTTATTTGCTCGCGTTCCTCATCATGCGAAAGAGCAGCCAGACGCAGTTGCTCGTCACGGTCGGGCTGCTGGTGCTGACCGAGGTGCTCTATAGGTCATGGCCGCTTGCTGGCTACAACCAGCCTTTCACACCGGACCAAAACTTCGGTTCCTGGTTGGACATGCTCTTGATGGGGAAACTGTCCGGTGGACACTGGGTGGCGGTGAATGCGGTTCCCACGGCGGCACACACGATCTGGGGAGTGCTGGCGGGTTACGTGCTCATGAGTAAGCGCACTCCTTCCCAGAAGATCAAGATCTTGCTGATAGCAGGGGTGATCGGACTGGTCGTAGGCTACGGACTGAATCGCGATCGTGTTCGGCATGAATCCGCTCTTCATCTATCTCTTTTCGGAACTGGCGGGGAACCGGTGGCTCACGCACATCGTCGAGCCGTTTACGGACGGGTTCCTCGGTTGGACGGGAGAAGTGCTAGTGGGATTCGTCACTGCGTTGATCGTTCTCTGGATGGACTGGTACATCGTACACTGGCTGTTCAAGCGGCGAATCTTCATCCGGATCTGAGTCACGGCCACCGACACAGCACCTTCGGCGGGTTGCCAGGAGGCATCAGCTTCTGCCGCAAAGCGAGTCGTGGGTCTAAAGCTGCGTTGCGAGGAATGACTATGAAGTCGAACACAGTACGCTGCTTCCCTCTGTACAGCAGCGCTCGCGTCAGCGCGCTACTGGTCGCTGCGTTCCTCACCATCACAGGTGTCAACTCTCCTGTGTCGGCCCAAGCAGTCATTCAAAGCGCCCCGATTCGCGCAGATCGCTCGCTGGATGGGGCCTGGCACACAATCATAGATCCGTACGAGAACGGCTTCTACAACTATCGTTATGAAGAGAGCACCGATGGATACTTCAGGAATCGGAAGCCCGAGAGCGTGCGCGACCTAATCGAGTACGACTTCGACGCTTCGGGCGTCCTCAACGTGCCCGGTGATTGGAACAGCCAGCATGAGCGACTCTTCTTCTACGAGGGCACCATCTGGTACAAGAAGTCCTTCGCGTATGACTTAGACCCGGGTCGGCGGCTGTTCGTGCACGTCGGGGCCGCAAACTACGAGGCCGCAGTCTACCTGAACGGTGTGAAGCTGGGGCGCCACGTTGGCGGATTCAC
>JARRLJ010000484.1:0-2884 GCA_037387025.1 Gemmatimonadales bacterium | reverse complement strand
ACATACTTGCGGTACAGGCCCAACGACCCCGGGAGGGCGGTTTTCGATGGGCCGATGGGCTCCCATCGGACCCGGCGCCGCGGCTCCACAGCAGCTCGCGGGAGGGCGACGAGGGCCACGCCCGGCCTCACCTCGATCGAGCTTCCGATAGGCACGGTGGGTTCGACGTACGCGCCGGCGCCCCAGACATCGTCCCTTCCCTGCGTTCCGCTACTCAGCAGCTCCGACACGTCGTAGTTCATGGCCTCGAGGTAGATCTCATAACCGGCCTCGACCGGTATCAAGCCGATCCGTCCGGTCGCGTGCAGGTCGTGCTGCACTCGCCAAATGCTCGATTCGAGTCGCGATGCACCGCGGGCCACGGCGTCACTGCCGGACCTGGTGTAGCCCCAGTGTGCCTCCAGCAGCTGGCCGCTGCGTCGGAGCGTGACGCACCGTATTCCAAAGAGCAGGTTGTTCCACGAAACCTGTGACTCCTGGTCTTCGGGATCGAGGCGCCCTCGGTCAGCACTGTGCAGGGCGAGAAGGGAGCAGCGGTCGTCGCTCCGATGAGTAGTTGTCACCTTGAATAGCTGGCTCTCGAACGTGAGCGGCTGCGTTGCGCCCAGCAGGGTGCCGCTCGTCTCCTCGATCAGAGAGCGACGCACGGAGGCGAGCAACGTCGCCCCCTCAACCGGGCCTTCCGCGAGCGCCTCTGTGAGGAACGGGCTCACCGATGCCATGGCGCGGAAGCCAAGCGGATTGCCATCGCGGAGACGTACGTCCAACACCGAAGCCGTGCGGCCCTGATACCGGGCACCGAAGCCGCCGGCATAGAAGTCGGCACCGGAAACCAGATCCTGGGGGAACACCGAGTAAAAGCCCAGGATATGGAAGGGTTGGTAAATCGGGATGCCGTCCACGAGTACCAGGTTGTCGGCCGGCGTTCCGCCGCGCACGAAGAGTTGTCCGCCCCGATCTCCGGTGGTGGTCACTCCGGGAAGGGTCTGGACGTAGGTAACCAGGTCGCCCGACCCGCCGGGTACGGGCACCATCCGAATATCCGTGGGAGTCACGACCTTGCGCTCCGGCTCGCGGGCGGCGGCGGCGGCCTGTTCCGCAGTCACCACGACACCTTGGAGCACCATGGCGGTCTCCCCCAGCCGAACGCTCACCCTCCGCTGCTCATCGGCTGCCAATGTGACGATCTGCTCGTGTCCCAAGTAGCCGACTCGCCGGATCCGCAGCGTGTACGTGCCTGCACCGATCCCTGGGATCTGGTAAAAGCCGTTCCGGTCGGTAAAGGTGCTATAGGAGGTCCGCCCGCCGACATCGAGCGTGATCGTCACGTTCTCCAGGGGACGGCCCGTAATCGAATCGGCCACGATTCCCAGAATCGCTGCCTGTTGAGCCGCGGCAACGACCGGGACGCAGCACAGGGCGACCGCGGCCGCTATGGTGGTCGCGATGGCATCGAGTCGGAACCTGGTCAACGTGCCCCCGGGGGCGGCTCACCGCACGGAGTCAACCGCTCGAGATCGATATCGTACTCCACCTGTTGGCCGGGCGAGAACGTCAGGGTGTCGGTGGGCAGGGTGTGGATATCCTTCCACTCCGTGTACACATAACTGAAGGTGCGAAGGTCAAATATCGAGTCAGAGGGAATCGGAGGGGCATGCACCCACAGGAAGTGTGGCATCCCGGGCTCCAGCGCTCCGATCACGTACTCCCCGGCTGCATCGGTGCGGATGTTTCTGATCCTCGCCGGGTCCCGATCCATCTCCGTGAGTCGCACCGTGACCGAGTCAACCGGCCCGTCGCCGCAACGCGTCTCGCGCACGGTGCCGCTCACCGTCGCCGTTTCCGGGCCATAGCGAAGCAGGCAGGAATCCGGGACCAGCGCCCCATCGCTCTGGAACTCGCAGTATTCGTAGGGAATGACCTTGGAGAGTACGCCTCCGAGGAAACCCACCGCATTGGTAACGTTGGATGTCTGGCCCGATTTGCCCAGTGCGCCCGGGAAATACCCGCTGGCCGGCCACTCCGCCTCCGATCCCACGATCCAAAGTTCCCAGTTCGGGACAATCGGAACGCCGCAGCCGAAGCGGCGAGCGACGCTCGGCTTCTGGATCGCGATCACGTTAGTCTCGTCATCGGCCGAGCGCCCTGCATACCGGGTCCTGGTCAGACTCGACCCGCAAAGGTCGTAGAAGTAGGTGGCCGTCGTGAGAAACGGCAGGTTCTTCACTCCGGTAATGCGCAGCGAGTCGGTTGCAAACCGACTGCGATTCTGATTGATCGCCACCTCGACTCCATAGTCGCGAGGAATCTCCACGACCGCTTCCGCCGGTTCCTTGCCCTCTCGCGTCGCCGAGAACCGGTAGGCGGCCCCGGGCTCGATATCCTCCACCGTCCAGAAGTTGTGGACGTAATAGGACGAGAATTCGAAGAGGGAATCCCGCAGCTCGATGATCTGGCCGGTCCCAAGGTTCTCGAGGGTCACCGTTGCTCCGAGCGCGTCCTGCGAGGTCACCTTCAGAGGACGGATGGGCATGACGCGGATCCACTGCGTGTCGGCCGAGGCATCGATGTATCCGAACACTGAGAAGGCGAGGTCACTCGGCGCGTACGGATCGAAGCTGTCGTCACAGGCCGCCACGACCACCAAGCAGAGACACGCCGCAAGAGAAAACGAACAGGCTCTGCAGAGCGCGCGCAGGTTGCGAGTGTGTGACGACCGGTCAGACATATCTGCCCCCTCTGGGGCCAGTGTGGTCGCGTGTAGCGATATGCTACGTCGTTCCATCCTTTCTCAGTCAAACCAAATGTACACCGTAACATCTCCCGACTGCAGCATTGGGCAAGACCTACGCCAATGCAATAACCGGATAAACGCATATGTGGG
>JARRLJ010000483.1:0-2894 GCA_037387025.1 Gemmatimonadales bacterium | reverse complement strand
AACGGCTGCAAGGGTAGGTAATGCGAGGGAAATTCGACACCCCCGTCACCTTCTCGCACGCGGAGGGTGGCGCTATTCGTGAGATGCTGGCGATCCCGGACAAATCCATACTGTGTCCCAAGTGTCACAGTAGCCTCAGGGTAAGGACGGTAGACGGGGAGCATTTCCCGGGGCAGTTCCATGTAAGCTGCCAAGTGTGTAACCGGGCCGGATTCGTCTCGTTGCAACCTGCCGGAGATTCCACCGACCGTTAGCGGCTGAATCCTCCCAAATGGCTCAGCCTTCCAGTATCCCATTGCCCCGCGCCACGCGGGTGCGGGCTGGGGATGGAGTGCAGCCGTCCATCGAGAGGAGAGGAGACCGAGATGGCCGATCTCGAGCAAGCCAAGCAAGACCTGAAGCGGCAGTGCCTGGAAGGCGGGAAGGACCAGGTTCATCGCTTTGTCATGTCGATCAGAGACCAGCTGACCGCCGAGGAAAGCGAGGAATTGCTGCAGTGGGCCGAGGGATTGAAGCGCGTCAGGGTCGTGGGGCAACCCGGTCTCCATCTCGTCCACGTTGACGAACTGCGAGGGGGTTCGGGCGGGGTACCCAAAGCTGAGCGCCAGGGCGTGTACGTTCACAGCTTCAAGTGTTTCAATTGCGGAGTACACTTCATGACCTTCTCCTGGCAGGCTGAGCGGCACAACGTCGGGAACGTCATGTGTCCGGAATGTGGAGACCGTGAGCGACTCGGCCATTGGAGGGTATTGGTGAACGAGGAGAAGGAAATTGGCGGAGGAGGCTCGGAGATCTATGACCTCTGTCCCTATCCCGGTAGCGGCGAGCCTCTTCCCGATTCCTGGAAGGGTGATTGATAGCGAAGACAATGGGCGGTGGCGGATTCGAACCGCCGACCTCCGGTATGTGAGACCGGCGCTCTAACCAACTGAGCTAACCACCCCAGGGTCTGGCACACGTGGTGCACTCCCGCTTCATTCTAACCTGATACGACTTGGGCCGAAAGCCGGAAACCAGCCAACCGGAACTGAAATTCGACTGGGTTTTTCCCGGACCGTATCTTTTCTGATCTAAAGATGACGAACTAGAATCGGAAAGCTCGATCAACCATGCGACTTCTCATGAGCGAGGTGGAGATGGCGAAGAAACAGAGCATGTACACTGCACCTGTCTTCCTCGGGACGGCGTTTCTCGTGTTCGGACTCGCGATCTTCGAGAAGGCACTGAACGTTTTTGGCCTATCCATACCATTCACCGATGTATACCCCCGGCAGCTACTCGATTGGACGGTGGCGCTGTTGATCTTCGATATCGCTCTGACGCTGCGACAAATGTTCGAGAACAGGCTCACGTAGGGAAAGCGACGTTGTAAGGCAGCAATGATAGGGATGAATCAGGGAACAGTAGCATGAAACGGCCCAAATTCGCGTCGGTAGCCCTCAAAGTGGCGGCGTTCGTCCTCATTGCCGCAGTGTTCTTCATCGTCTTGGAGGGGCTCAGCAGCACCATCATCGCCACCCTTCAGGTGCTCGACAAGCCGCAAACTGAAGCTAGCCGCTATGACCGCGAAATCGGCTGGGTCGGTCGTACCAATGCAGACATTCCAGACATGTACGGCCCGGGCGAATACGTGCGGACCAACTCGCTCGGTTTCCGCAACGAAGCTGAGACTGCAGTAAGCGTCCCGGACGGTCGAGTGCGGATCATATGCTCCGGGGACTCATTCACTTACGGCCAGGGCGTCGCCAACGACGATACCTGGTGTCATCGCTTGACTGGACTCGATGGACGGCTGGAAACGGTCAACATGGGACAGCCCGGCTACGGGGTCGATCAGATGTTCCTGTGGTATTCGCGAGACGGGATCCCACTCGAGCACTCGATCCACATCTTCGGATTCGTTCACGGCGATCTGGATCGCATGGGGCGGCTCGACCAATACGGATACGGCAAGCCCGTGCTACGACTCGAACAGGGAGAGTTGGTGCCGGACAAGGTACCGGTGCCCCGGTTCCGCTGGTGGGTGAACCGCACGGTCCAACGCGCCGACCTCCGCTCGCTCGATCTCGCTCGGCGCGTGATGGCGAAACTGTCCTCTGGTGGCGGCGCCGGCACTTCGCAGGAGGCGCTCCGTCTCGTTGCATTCGAGGTGTTCCGAGAGCTCAAGCAGTTGAGCGTCGAGAACAACGTGGCCACCGTGATCGTGTTCTTCCCGACGCAGCGGGAACTCGAGGGTGAATCGACTTGGCGGCCCTGGGTGACAGAGACCATGCACACGCTCGGCCTGCCGCTGATCGACTTGACACCTACGTTGCGTGAAGTTCCTGCCGGCCAGGCTGGATCGTTCTTCATCACCGCGCCAAGTCCCGCCGCGGGCCATTACACTGAAGCAGGAAACGAATGGGTGGCGGATCAGATCTACCGACGACTGATGGAGCAACCACAGATCAGGAACATCCTCGACGAGAGCGAACAATCCGGAGCCGGGAGCGATTGACAGCCATACTTCGTAACCGAGATTTGCCCCGTCCCGTCAGTAGCGCACTCGTCGCCATGCCACCAACGCCCGCCGCCGCCATTCCTTGAGCCGGTCCGAGCCCGCCAGCCACCACCGGAACCGAATCAGCCGCGCGACGCTCCCACCCCTCACACTGCGCCCAGGAATCACGATCTCATCCGAACGGTGCTCGTGGGTCATCCAGTCTAGCTTATAACTCTCATCACCCTGCAGGAAATCGAACTCCGGCAGGCGGCGGTCGCAGCAGCTACGGACGATATCTGCCAACAGGTACAACCCCGATCCCGACGTGTCTTCGCGGTAGGTAGGCCAGTAGTACTGCAGCCCGCGCCGCAACTCGAACACGAGTGCAAACGCCACCACTGCGCCGTCGAGC
>JARRLJ010000482.1:0-5226 GCA_037387025.1 Gemmatimonadales bacterium | reverse complement strand
TCGTATCCCGAAATCGTCCGCCTGGCACGAGCCAAGCCTGTGTTTGTGCCGGGTGACGTGGAGTGGAGTCTCAAAGTTGGAGTCGATCAGCTCGACGCAGCAGCCAACGTCCAGACAAAGGGGTTGATCCTGTGTACACCGGTCAACCCAACGGGCGCAGTCTATACACGTGCAGAGTTGAAGGCGATCCTGAGTTGGGCTAGAGAGCGCGATGTCTGGGTCATCTCGGACGAGATCTACAGGCGTATCCACTTCGGATCGGGACCGGCGCCTTCAGTCTTGGACCTGTCAGACGATTTGCTGGAAAGAGTGATCCTGATCAGCGGTGTGAGTAAGACCTACGCCATGACCGGGTGGCGCATAGGGCTTGCCCTGGCTCCCGGACCGGTGGTGAAGGCAATGTCGGCTCTGCAGTCTCACATGACCCATGGTGCGTCTCAACCGGCTCAGTGGGCTGCTGCAACGGCGTACTCGGATGAGCGAATCGAGGCGGACGTCGAACGCATGCTCGTCGAATTCAGAGATCGGCGAGATCTGGTCGTTGAGCATTTTCGTGAAAAGATGCCAGGTGTGGAGTTCGTTGAGCCGATGGGTGCGTTCTACTTCTTCTTCCGAGTCGACAGCTACTTCGGCGGTGAAATAGGCAATGCACTGCAATTCTGCGAGAAGCTGCTGGCTGACGAGGGCGTCGCCCTGGTGCCGGGAGAGGCGTTTGGAGACGATCGATGGGTGCGGCTGTCATATGCCGCGTCGGAGAAAGAACTCAACATGGCGATGGTGAGAATATCCAGTTTTGTGGAGAAGCTTGCCGTCAAAGCCGGGTGAGTTCCGTTAGCTGTCTCCCTATCTGAGGCACGAGTCGAAACACACTTGATGAACTTGTGAAGAGAAGCACGTCATGACACTAGTTGCGCAAATTGCCCCTTTTAGTGGTGGATTACCGCGAATTGGGTTCCAGTGGAACTTCGATACCGAGATCCTCACGGGGTCCATTCCAGGCCTGTCTGCGGCTCGCGAGCCTGCTCGCACGATCGAACTGGGTTGTGCTGACGGTTGTTTCTTATCGTTGGGCCTGGCGGGCCAGGTGTTGAGCGGTCTTGAGGTCGTTGTGTGGCCAAAGGGCGAGACCGTCACCGGGCTAGAACCTCCAGTACCCGACAGCAAAGGGCGGCTGGAGGTCACAACCGCTGGTGACGAGCGGGAATCTGGGGTAGCTGAGCTTCAAGTGCCTCTCGTGTGCGAGAGAAGTGATGACAAGTCGACGATCCACTTGATCGTTGGTGACGCTCGGGGCGTGAGAAGGGTCGCGGTCGCCGAGAATCTGATCGTGGATATCGACGATGAGGGCAAGTTGGCCGGGTTCTGGCTGACGGATGTCCCACCGTTTCCTAACCCGGGTCGGCCCAAGTGAATTCGAGCGGGGCCTGATACCTGACTGCACAACGTCCGACCACCAGAGCGACCAGTCACCTTCTGAAAAACGCTATCCTGAGTGCTGGCGGGAGCGTGGGCAATGAAGGGGTGCTCACACACGTGCCGCAGCCGTTGCGGGCGCCGTTCGGATCTGCGACGCCGGCCGAGCATCAGGTCATCCGAGCCATAGACGTGGGTGGCTCGCGTGATCCTCCTCCAGGAACAGCCTTCATGGATGGAATCCAGCGCTACGCTGTGGTTGGGCGGTTCGGGGTGATACCGGTGGTCCGTGGCTATGTGGCCGCCGCCGTCATGACTCGCCAGCAAGACACCCTCGCGGTAGGAGTTCATCAATCGGAGGAACTGATCGTTGCTCCGCTCGACCGGCTCAGCGGCCGGCAGCTCGACCAGGTGCGGCAAACAGGGATCCCGCTCTATGACAGCGGGGAGACCGATCGTGATCATCCTATCCTCGACGTACACCTCGCGGCCGCTGTAGTTGAGCGGCGTCGGGAAGAGACAGAAGCCAGGGTTGCGCGGCAGTATCTGCAGTCTGGTGGGGAAGAGTGGTTGGTTGTTGATGGTCCGATTTCCCAACTCATTGAATACGCGCGAGCGGAACGGCTCTTGGGACTCGTCAAGAGCCACGAAACTCAGTTTCTCCAAGGTCGCGAATTGATAACTGCGCTTACGCTGCCGGTCGGGTACCGTACTAGCGTGTTTGTCAGGAATAGTCGTGTGCGTGAGGACGTGCATACATGGTATCTTCGGTTGTGGCCCTGGGAAGAGCATGATTTGCTGCATGGACTCATCCGGTTGGAGCGCGCTCCGGTCGAGGAACCAGGTCCTGACGCGACGGAGATCAGTGGCTGGATGCTATCCGAGCGCGCACCGCTCTCAGCCCCCGACGGCCGTTGGGATCGACTCATCTATCCCATCCGGCAGGTCGAGGCGTATCTGCGAACTCAACTCGGGGGGTGGCTGTGATTCAGTTTGATGGTGGGACTGCGGTGGGGCGGGTTGTCGCCACTGAATCGCTACCTGCTGGACCGCATCAGTTCCATTTCTGGACCGCCACAGATACGACGCTGGGAATTGGCGCGATAGTCCGTGTCGCGGAAGATCGGGGCCGGCACGTCTACGCGGTTGTGCTCCCAGTCGGACTATACACAGGCGGTGGAATGAGCGCCCCGGTATTCCTCGATGCCGATTTTCTGCTTGGGCCTGAATCTGCGCACCTCAACATATCCGGGGTGTCAGGTTTGGCTACAAAGACCAGTGCTGTAGAATTCTTTCTGACGAGCATCTTCCAGACATTTCCCAAGCACAAAGGCACAATCGCCGCGGTCTGTATCAACGTTAAGGGACCGGACCTGTGCTTCTTGGATCAGGCGGGTGAATTGACCGATACCGATCGGGAGATGTATGACCTGCTCGACCTGGATCCGCGCCCCTTCGAGAGGGTGCATTATTACGCTCCGTTCAAGGGTGATGGTGTGACTCTGAACACCCTGCGGACCCATCCCGATTTGGTGGGATCAGTCCAGCCACTGGTCTGGGGACTGCGGGAAGTGTTGGACTATCACGAGGTCCTCCTCAACAGGGATGACATTGACGCCAAATCAGATGCGTTCATCGATTTCCTGACCGACCGGGTAGTGGAAAAGGAATTCCGTGATGAGTGGGGAGGAACACACCGTGTGCGTACATTCTCAGACCTCGAACGGCTCTTTCGGGCCATCTTTGAAGGGCTGGAGTCTACGGGGCGAAGTGATATGTGGCGCACGCATCACATCGCGACCATTCGGAAGGTCCGTAATCGATTGCTCAATATCTCCACGCGGTGCAAGGGTCTGGTAACGGACGATGGCTCGGTCAGCGATCTGCCGTTTGGCGCTCTCGAGGATCGCTCGGTTCATGTGCTGGACGTGGCGGGGATGGATCAACTGGCGCAGGACTTGGTATTCACTCGCGTTGTATCCAAGCTCAGAGAACACTTGGAACGTAGAGACCTGGGAGTCGACCACGTGGTCGTGTTCGTGGATGAACTCAACAAGTATGCGCCTGGAGATGGTCCAGAGACCTACGTGCGCAAGATGTTGCTGGATATCTCCGAGCGCGGTCGGTATCTGGGGCTCGTGCTCTTCGGTGCGCAGCAGTTTCGATCCCAAGTACACCGGCGAGTAGTAGGCAATGCAGGCACCACTCTGTTTGGCCGCATGGATATGGACGAACTCGCAACGCCAGGATACCAGCTGCTCTCTCCGGCCACCAAGATCAAGCTCGCCACGCTCCCCAAGGGTGAGCTAATGGTGCGCCATCCGCATTTTACCCAGCCGGTCTTCGTCCGGTTCCCGCGTCCTCCGGTCTTGACCGGACCGGCCGGGATCCAACGGTTCCCGCCGGCCACGGACGTGGAATTCGAAGAAGCTGTCGTGGTGCAGCTGGTGGGGATGGACCGCCGAGTCACGCCGGGCCAGATCAAGGAGATAATCGTTGGCCACAGTGAGACGGATGTGAGGCGTGCGTTGTTGGCCACCAGACGTGCCCAACCTGATGACGTGGTTTCCTATTTCGAAACGGCGCTCGGTGTGGCTGTGCCACGGCAAACAGTGCGTCAGGAAGTGCGAAGTACTACCAGATTGAAGCCGGTGGAAGATCCGTATGCATCGTAGCGCGCGGCGCCTGATCCAAGGGATTATCGTGCTCTCTGCTTCGCTGAGCGGGCGAGCAGATGCTCAAGTGGGCTACAGCTTGAGTTATGCTCCCCGGGGGCCGGCCAGGGTCCACACTATTATGCGTAGCGACATCCTAATGACGGTGACGCACGATCCTGGACCGCCTGAGCCACTGTCGGTGGAGGCTACTCGACTGGAGGGGATGACTCAATTCTTCGATTCAGAAGCCAGCGGCCGTTATCTGGTCGAGTTGCACTACGATTCCTTGAGGGCGCGCTTGAGGCCGATTGGTGGTACGTGGCGTGACTTGGAAGCCGCCGAAGGCGACCTTGGGGTGGTCCGTGCGGTGGTGAGCGGCAAGCTGGACGTAATCGAAGCAGAATTCGTGAACAAGCCTCACTTGCAGGAACCCAAGGCCCACATGGCAAGGGCCTTGGGAGGCGGCCACGTTCTCACACTGCCCGAGGAACCACAGGAGGTGGGCGATTCCTGGATAACAGATCTCTCGTACCCGCTCAACGCATTTGCGGAGGTTGGCCGGGACGATGGCACGCCGGATCGTGGCGAGCTTCGATCACAGGCCGTGGCGATGTTGGATAGTGTGGTGAATCGATCGACCGATACGCTTTACTACATCACCGTGCGCGGCAAGTTTATTCCTGCTGGGTTCACCTCTTCTGTCGGTGGTGACGTCGTGTCGGTATCCGGCGGCGGGTCGTTGGCTGCAATGATGGTATGGTCGTCCGCATGGAGTGCATTTGTATCGGGTGCGACACGGGCAGTGATCATGATGGACGTTCGTTCCGATTCGGCTGATGAGAGAGTTGTAACACACATAAGACTTGACGTAACGACCCGATCGCAGGTGCGAATGTGAGAAACGTGGTGCTTGCTGTGTCGCTTGTTCGCCTGCTCATCCCACTGCCGATGGCTGCACAGGACTCTCTCCTGCTGCGCCGCGAGCCACCGCCGGGAACGACTGTTCGAACCCAATTCAGGACCGTCACGACCGTATGGGCCTTCGGCGGCAGGAGATTCGAAACCGCCGACGAAGGCATAATGAGATCGATCTCACTTGCCGGTCCTGAAGGGAACCAAGCAGCGCACCTTACGTATGAGTCTGTTGCGAGTAGGA
>JARRLJ010000481.1:0-2912 GCA_037387025.1 Gemmatimonadales bacterium | reverse complement strand
GCTGTTTTGGGTCACCTGATTGGCGGCGAGTTCATCTATCTTGGTAGCGAGCTGCTCTATGCTGGTAGCGAGCTGCTGTTTGCTGCGCTGCACGACGTCAAACCCGCGCGCAATGGGCTCAAGCTGCTGCTCTACTTCTGTTGCAATTGCAGCCGCGGACATCTGATTGCTGGGAGGCGTCTCCGCCTTCGGGACGGGCAATAGCCAGGCCAGTGACGGAGCGTAGGACCTGGCCAGCTTAACCCCTTCATCGCGGTGAGACTGCCAAACCCGCTTGGACCTGCCGTCAGCTTGACGGCAAGGTCGCCCCAAAGATCGTTCCGCCTCGTTCTCGAACCCCATGATGGAGGGGCCTGGTGCCGATTCCGGAGATAAGCACGAGCCGCGAGCGACATCGCCACATCAGCGGTGGACAGTCTGAAAGCGCTTGACCTAAACCGGCCGATTGGAGAAGAAGCGGGCATTTATTCCATCTGATGTGAGCGAGTAGACTTGGGATGAGACGTGCTCCGCCGCATCCTGGCGAAGGTACTCAGCACAAACGGGGGATGTCATGAACCGAGCATGGGAATTCATATCTATTGTCTGGAAGAAAGAGGGGGCGGGCGCACCCAACATTGGAACGTCTTCCAGCATAGTCCCGAACCCGCCATGCTCGGTCTGATTCACGGGTACCCTCTCTCGGGATCCGGGAGCAATCTCTGGACTCGCGCCGTTGCACAGGCGCTGTGCCGGAGCGGTGAGGGGGTGCACATCGTCTGCCAGGATCCCCGACCGGAGCAGCACGACTTTGTAGCAGCCGCCTACCAGTATGAGCCGGACGGCAGGCGGCAGATGCTTTTCGAGAGGACGACGTGCTACGCGGGCCGCGCGATCCTCCACCGACCGCAACTGAGTCTTCTGCCGGTCTATGTGCGCCCTGCCGCGGACGTGAAGTCAATGGTGTCGATCCTCGATCTGCCGGATGAGGAAATCCAGATTTACCTGGAGCACAACGAACGCGTACTCCTACGTGTCGTAAGCGAGAACAACGTGTCGGCCATGCACGTGAACCATGTCGTGCTAATGTCGGTCGTTGCCCGGCGCGTGAGCCTGATGACGGGGGTTCCATACGCGGTAATGCCGCACGGCAGCGCTCTCGAGTACGTCGTGCGGAACGATGCACGGATGCAGGCGATGGCGACGGAGGCGCTCGACGAAGCCGACCGTATTTTCGTGGTGAGCGATGAGCTTGCGAAACGAGTGCACGAGGTTCTTCCCAATATTCGGGACTTTAACCGGAAACTCACGCGAACTAACGTCGGCGTAAATACAGATCAGTTCCGGCTGGTGGAACGCAGTGAGCGGCGAGAGAGCATAGGCCGGCTGGAGGCAACGATCGCCGGAATGAAGCACGGCAAGCGCGCCGGCCAATCCGAATACCTAGTCCAACACCTGCATGATGGCCTTTCGAAGGATGAGGTGCGTGAGCTCCTGGTTACTTCGGGGGATTATCTGAAGCTAGCTCCCGACGAGGATGCCGAAGCGAAGCTGCAACGGATCGATTGGGACCGCGGCGGAGTGGTTGCGTACGTCGGCAATCTGATCGGTTTTAAGGGCGTGCCGGCGCTCATGACTGCCTTTCCGGTCGTGCTCCAGTCGAACCCACACGCCCGTCTGCTGGTGGTGGGTCGCGGTCGGCTCCGCGAGTTGCTAGAGGCCTTCTTGGTCGCGATGGCGCGCGGCCAACGCCGACTGTCCCGGCATTTAATGGAATGGGGCGACGCCCTCGAGGGGGACGGGCAGGAGTGGTTCCTTCCGGTCACTCTGTATTTCGACCGGCTCGATCGAGAGGGTAAGCTAGATGCCTGGTTCGACGCCGCGATGCAGCTGCTCGATCCAGCGCACGTCGTGTTCACAGGGCATCTCGAGCATAACGCGCTCTGCCATCTATACCCCTGCTGCGACGTCGCCGTATTTCCCTCGATCGTCGCTGAAGCGGGACCGCTCGTGCTGATCGAAGCAATGGCTTCCGGATGCTATCCTATTGGCACCTATTTCGCCGGGATGGGCGCGAATATCGACATCGCGGCATCGGCCCTCGATCCCCAGCAGGGGCAGTATATGAGGCTTAGGCGCGATCCCGAATATCTGGTTGAGGACATTGCCACAAATGTCGTTGGCGCTCTCGAACTCAATGGGTCGTATCGTAGGGCGCTGCGCGAGGTAGCTGTCGCGAATTACGATTGGAAACGCGTCGCCCAAGATCTTTCCCGGGCACTGCACGCCATGGCTGGTGACAATGTCCGCTTTCAGGGGGTGAGTTCAACGGATCGACGCAACAACTTCTAATCCTACCAGATAGGGAGGTGAGCGATGGGGGTGCACGCTTTGGCAAGCAGGACTTCCGCTACATGGGCGGTGAGGACGTGTATATTTGTCCTGCCGGCGAAACGCTGCCTTACCGCTACACAACCGAGGAAAACGGATTGGTCCTGCACCGTTACTGGACCAACGCCTGCCAGGCTTACCCTATCAAGCAGGCTTGCACCACCGCCAAGGAGCGATGCATCACCCGATGGGAGCATGAACATGTGCTGGAAGCGGTGCAGCGCAGGCTCGATGAGCGCCCGGAAAGGATGCGCTACCGGCGCGAAACGGTCGAGCATCCCTTCGGCACAATCAAGGCCCGGATGGGTGCCACCCACTTCCTGATGAAAACGCTGCCACGGCTCGCCTCAGAGATGGCGCTACACGTCCTCGCCTACAACATGACGAGGGTGATGAGCATCATGGGTGTCCGGCCGTTAATGGCGGCGATGAGGGAATAGCAGCCCAAACTCGCCGGTCTCCTCGAAGCCCGACAAGCTCTCCATCACCCCACGTTTTGCCACGACCAAGACCCACAGCTGCCTTGCCGTTCGTGGCCAGTG
>JARRLJ010000480.1:0-3417 GCA_037387025.1 Gemmatimonadales bacterium | reverse complement strand
CCGGTTGATGCTCTGTACATGTGCCACTCTTGCGCCTGCGTTGGCCATCGCTGTCGGACTCTACGTCACACAGCAGTCAGTAAGCGGGACTTCGCGAGATCTGCTGCGGCGGGAAACAGCTGCCGCCGTTGGGTTGCTGCGCGAATCGCACAGTACTGAACCGTTGGACACTTTGTTCAATCACCGATGGCGGATTACCGAGGAAACCGACCCGTTACTAGACGAAGCTACCGTTTTCCGTTCGGCCGCGGGTCTCGCCGCCAAGGCCTCGGTTTACGACGAGGATTCCTGGTACCAAACCGGCACACTCTACCTCGATCCACCGACAGGCGCATCAACCAAGCTCCCACTCGACATATTCCTCGTTGCAGCGGCCGCGATACTCGCGCTCGCTACGGTAATAGCGTTTACGCTCGGCCAGCGTCAGCGCGGAGCGTGGGCCACAACGATCCGCCGAACACTACTTCTCGCATTCGTTACGGCGCCCCTGCTGATCGCCCGAAGTCGCGTTCTCTACGCTTCCTACTGCCGCCTCCCAAGACATCTCAGCCATTCCGAGCCCCGCGGCCTGCCGCTTAATCGCGGACCGGGTGGAGTATGCAATAGCTCATGTGGGATCGGTCCGTGTGGTGGCCCTGCCCTACGATCACACTCATGGCCCGAGCACCGTGCTGGTTGTGATCGGACTGTGCGGGCTGTTGGCTGCAATGCTGATCCTGACACTGACAGACATGTTGGATCGGCCACGCGCGTTTCATAACAATGCAGTGGCTTGGTCTTTCCTGGCGCCAGCCACTGTTCATCTAGCGATCTTCACTGTTGGGCCGTTGCTCTTCGCCGCGTGGCTCAGTTTGCACCGCTGGAGTCTACTTGACGCGGCCCGGCCGTTCGTGGGACTGATCAATTATGTGCGTCTGTTGGGTGACGGAACTTTTTGGAACGCGATCGGCAACACGGCGGTCTTCAGCCTCCACGTACCTGTAGCGATGGCAATCGCCCTAGCGATTGCGTTGGTGGTCCAGCGCCGAGAGCGCGGCGTCGTAGTGCTGAGGGCGGCCCTTTTCCTGCCCACAATTACCAGCCTCGTTGCCATCGCAATGGTGTGGCAGTGGATGTTACACGGCGAGTACGGCCTCCTCAATTGGCTGTTATCACTTGTAGGCGTCGGTCCTGTCCACTGGTTGACGTCGCCCAAAACGGCACTGCTCTCAATCATGATTATGTCAGTGTGGATGGTAGTCGGATATCAGATGGTGTTGTTCCAAGCGGGTTTGGCTGCGATTCCACAAGAACTGTATGATGCGGCCCGCATCGATGGAGCCGGAGCGTGGCGCAGGTTCGTTCACGTGACCCTACCCGGTCTACGTCACACGATGTTCTTCGTGCTGATTACTTCCGTGATCGGCTCGTTTCAGGTGTTTGGTGCAGTATACGTGATGACCGAAGGAGGACCACTCGATTCCACCGACGTAGCGGTGTTCCACATTTACGAAGAAGCGTGGGAGTTCTTCCGCTTTGGCGATGCCGCGGCAATGAGCTGGGTTCTGTTCGCCATAATCTTCGTGGTTACCTGGTTGCAGTTCCGCACGTTGGAGAGACGCACGGAGGGCGTGACCTAATGCGAATACGCAAACGAGTGTTGCACCTATTCGTGTGGATCCTCGTTCTCTTACTGGCGATCACGATGCTGGCGCCGTTCCTCTGGATGGTTTCGACCAGTTTGATGGATGAGTTGGAGGTATTCCGGTATCCGCCGAGGCTCCTGCCGGAGACGCCGCACTGGGAAAACTATGCCGCCGCATTCACCGCACGCCCGTTCGGGAGGTATTTCCTCAATTCGCTAGTCTTCGCCGGCCTCATAGTGATAGGTCAGTTGTTCACCGCAGCGACAGCCGGCTATGCCTTCGCCAAGTGCGATTTCAAGGGCCGCGAGAAGGTGTTCATGTTGTTCCTTTCCACCATGATGGTACCTGCCGTGGTGGTTCTCATTCCACGCTTTCTGCTGATCGACGCACTAGGCTGGATCGACACGTATGCCGGCTTGGTGAGTACTGAATTGGTCTCCGTTTGGGGCATCTTCCTGATGCGTCAATACTTCCGGACTGTGCCGCGTGATTTGGAAGACGCAGCGCGGATCGACGGTGCCGGACCTTGGCGCGTATTCTGGACCATCTCACTACCGTTGGCGAAGCCCGCGCTCGCGACACTGGGATTGTTCGCCTTCATCGAGGCCTGGAAGAACCTGTTGTGGCCACTGGTCGTCACGAGATCGATGAGCATGCGAACGGTCGAAGTCGGCATAGCCTCGTTTCATGGTACATTCGTGTTCAACTGGCCGTACCAGATGGCCGCAGCCGTGATGGCTGTAGTTCCCGTCATCTTGCTCTTCTTCTTCACTCAGCGGTACTTCGTACACGGCATCCAAATGACCGGGTTCAGATGATACTCGACAGGCTGCTCACTAACCAACAAAAAGAGGAATCGATTTGACGGACCTATCCAACAAGTGGCGTCACCTGGTGGCGCTCTCCGTTGCGTCCCTCCTGGGTATGAGCCTGTGGTTCTCAGCGACGGCGGTGGTTCCTGCATTGATCGACCACTGGGGAATATCTAGTGGCCAAGCGGCGTGGCTCACGATGTCCGTCCAGTTGGGTTTCGTGGTCGGGGCGTTACTGAGTGCGCTTTTGAACATCCCGGATCTATGGACGCCTCGAAAGGTGTTCGCCCTCGGTGCTCTTGCCGGAGCGATACTCAACGCACTCATTCCGGCACTCCCTACGACCTTCACCGTGGCAATAGGCCTACGTTTCGGCACCGGAATGTCACTCGCCTTGGTCTATCCCGTCGGCATGAAGATCATGGCCACCTGGACGCGGGAAGATCGCGGCCTCGCGATAGGGATGCTTGTAGGCGCCCTGACCGTGGGTTCTGCGACGCCTCACCTCGCCAAGGCCTTGGGAGGAATCGGAGCATGGCAACCAGTCATGTACAGCGTCTCCGCATTGGCTCTGGTCGGAGCGGTCGTTGGGTGGCTCTCCGGAAAACCTGGACCGTACCATACGGCAACCCAGCGGTTTCGCTGGCGTCACATGGGCAGGTCGCTGAGCGTACGATCTCTGCGCCTGGCCAACTTCGGATACTTGGGTCACATGTGGGAGCTGTACGCGATGTGGACCTGGATACCTCTGTTTCTCCTCGCTTCCTACAGATCGGCCGGGCTTTCGGTGAGGCTCGACGACGGACTGGTCCAGAGCCTCGCGTCACTTGCCGCGTTCGCCGTCATCGGCGCTGGCGGGATTGGCAGTCTCATTGCCGGACGCCTGGCCGACAAATGGGGCCGCAGCCGAACGACGATATTGAGCATGGTTGTGAGCGGTTCCTGCGCTGCGAGCATCGGGTTCCTCTTCGGCGGATCGC
>JARRLJ010000479.1:0-2917 GCA_037387025.1 Gemmatimonadales bacterium | reverse complement strand
CTTCCTCCGGTAAGCGAGTAGAGTCACTGAGAACTGCCCGTGTTGTACCAATGACTGCGTCAAACCGACGCACCTCTGCCTGCAATCTAAACTCCGGTTCGCCTGTCACAACGTAGCTCAGCGTATCACCGTTCGATACGTACTGCCAGACTCGCCGCGACCCTGCCTCGAGCCCGTACAGCATGGATCCCGGCGGCGGATCGCGCGGTATGCCCAAGGCAGCCCAAAAGAGCGGAGCCACCGGTATCAGCTGCTCGACGTCTTCTTCAGGCTCCGACCAGAGAACGCTGTCCCCTACCACCATGGCCGCACCTGAACGCCCAAACGGACCGCGATAATCGAATCGTAAGGAGTCTGGCGGCGCAAACCTGACCGTCGCCCTCCCCCGCGCTGAGCCCCTCTGCGTTGTGTACGTCCAACGAAGCTCGTACAATGCCGCCCGGCCTGGTTGCAACTCGGCCACCCAGCCCCGGATGGTGGACTCCTCAAGCGGGTTCAAGCTTTCCGGAGCAATCGACTCCGGTCGCCCGGAACAGCTCAGCAGGAGCAGCACTACTGCACTGCCGACATAATAGGACCGCACTGTCAAGCGGTCAAGCGCAAGTTGTTGCAACATAGTCATTTAAAGATACATCACGGGGTGTTCAGTTGGGCGGTCGGCGCCGGTTGCCTTCAGCGTCGCCTGACCGTCCGGATTCGGTCGCCTTGCAGCACCCTGCCCACCACCTCCATCCCCGCCACAACCTCTCCAATAACCGGATACGTCCCGTCTAGGTGGGGCTGCGGACTGTGAGTGATGAAGAATTGGCTTCCACCGGTATCGGGCCCGGAGAGCGCCATCCCAACGGTTCCCCTTCCATAGCGTCTGCGGTTGTTCTCGTCACGCAGTGCGAAACCGGGCCCTCCCCAGCCGTCGCCTCGAGGATCACCGTCTTGGATTACGAAGTTCGGGACCACCCGATGCCAGGTACCTCCATCGAAGAAGTGGCGATCGGCCAGCTGCAGCATCGATTCGACTGTGATCGGGGCCTCAGCCGCATACAGTGCCACCGTTATCTGGCCACCTTCGGTGTCTATCACCAGGGCCGGTTGCACTCCCTCGAGTTCCGCCGGCAGAATCAGGTGCCTGGCGATCGCACGGTAGTCGTCTAAGTCACGACCGGTCTCGATCGGCGTGACCGATCCCCACTGTGCAGCAAGGGCCGGGAAAACGTCCTCCGCAAACCGCCTCACCAAGTAGTCGTTGTTCTCGGTGTACGTGGTCAAGAACTGTTCGTCCACGGCAACGCGCTCCGAGAATCCCAAGTTGGCTAGCGCAGCTAGGGCACCCACCACGGCAGTCTGCGCATCATTGATCGGATCCGAGAGACTCGATTCGTACGATCGCACCAGCAAGTCGACATCGCTCCTTTGGGGATGTCTGCGTATCCGGTTTGCCGCCAGTGTTCTCACGACTGCATCCGAATGTACCACCAAGCTCCTCGCTAGCGTGTCGGCACGCAATGAGTCCACCCGGGTCAGCGCTTCGAAAGCCCTTCCAACGACCCGTGCGTCGGCGTCCCTCGTCAGCTCTCCCAACCAAGAAAGCGCCGTATCCCCACCAATCACCGCGAGCGCTTCGGCACCGGTCGCCCTCCTGATCCAATCAGTTTCGGTAATCCACGATGCGCTCTGGACCAGTGCGTCATCGCGCGACACTCTGGCAAGCCCCAACAGCGCCTGTCTCCGACGTGCGTACTCTCCTCTCGCACTCGCCGCTCTCAGTATCCGTGCTGCGTCGGGTCCGCCAACTTGGCCCAGCGTCGTGAGCGCCTGTACGCGTACGTTACGATCGGGGTCTGCCAGTAGGTTCCCAACCATGACCGCAAAGCTGGGATCCTCATATGTACCGAGCGTCTTGAGTGCGTTGGTGCGCACGTGTGGGTCGGGATCTTCCACCAGCGGAGTCACCCAGCGGGCCGTCCCGTTGCGGTCGAGCCCGGCCGAATCGGCATATGATGCTGTCAGTGACCTCACCGCCCAAGCCCTGATCAATGCGTTTGTATCGTCGATTCCCCTCAGGAAGGTCGTCGAGGCATCCGGCGAACGCAGTCGGCTAAGTGAGTAGACGGCAGCCTGCCGGGCCGCGTCCGACTCGGATTCCGCGTATTGCATCAGCAATGTAACAGGAGCCAGATCCTCCAAACGCCAGGCCTCGTTCAAGGCTTGCACAACCGTTCGGGGCGGCTCATCGCCGGCTACCACTCGACCCACCCACCGTACCATCAATTCCTCGAAGAACCCGGCCGCCGTCGCCCCACCCTGCTTCGCAATAGCGGTCACGGCTTCCAGCTGCGCACCATCCTGCTGCTCGATACCGGTACTCTGCACCATCTCCGCCAACCGATCGAATGCCGACGGATCGGGCATCAGACCGAGCGCAAATGCAGCATCCTGGCGCACTACCGCTGAAGGATCGCCGAGTAAGTCGAGTAGGACGGACGTGCCGGCAGGATCCCCGATGCGTCCGATCGCCAGGGCAGCACGGCGCCTCACTACGTGCTCCTCATGTTCGGCAGCTTCCGTGAGCAGATCGATATCCAGTTCCCGACGATCCTCTGCTCGCAGCACGCGAGCTATTACGTCGACCACCGCTTCATCCTGTACGGCCGGACCGCTGCCGAGGGCTACGGCTACCAGGCTAAATACGTACAGGATCCGCAATGGGGACCAACTTCCGTCTGACTGGTTCGGGGATCTTGGTGCGCCGGTAGTCGCTATCGACGGCCATCAAAGATGTTTCTGCCGTCGCCAGCAACTTGCCGTCGTCACCGTGTTCAACTGCGTATCCGAAAATGACTCTTCTGCTCGAGATATCGCGTACCCAGCAGCGCACACGGATGGGATCCTCGTAGCGGGCGGCGGCCCGAAAACGCAC
>JARRLJ010000478.1:0-2919 GCA_037387025.1 Gemmatimonadales bacterium | reverse complement strand
GACGTGCTCGACGAGATCGGTTACGCAGATGTGATCGACGAGAGTACCGACACGCAAGCGGCCGCGCGGCTCACAGTGGTCTCAGAAGACGTCACGTACCTGGACTACGTTGTGTCGGCAGAGGGTCCACCAACCGCCCCCTCGTTCAGTATAGACGGATTCATCACGGACGGCGACGCCACAGCCGAGTTCCTGCTCATAATTTCGATCCAGTCCACGTTCGCCAGCACCACGATCGACATCGACTACTCCATCGATGTTGGCGATTTCAGCATCGACCTCGATGTGCTTGCTGAAGGTGACGGGGAGGGCGGATCCGCATCTGTAACACTCACTTTCACGCACCAGGACCATTCCGTAGTGGTAGCTGGAACGATTGAGAATGACGCCGGCAGCCTGACCGTGACGGCTAACGGGACAACGTTTGCCACGATCACTTTTGGTCCGACTGGATTCACTGTGGTTGACAATGATGGACAACCGCTGGATCAAGACGAGATCAACGCCCTGAGGGAATTGATGGACATGGTCGAGGAAGTGTTCGACGTGTGGGATAATCTCTTTAGACCGGTCGGCTTTCTGTTTGAAGGTCCGTAGCCCTGGCTGCAGCTTTTGATTGACCAACGCGCCTCCCGGCCAACCAGCTGGGGGGCGTTCTTCTGCTTGTTTCTCCGCCTTGTGCAGGGCTCTAGTTGCCTCACATTGCAGCTTGACGCAGCCCCATTTCGACACGAGCGCCGCAGCCAAGGTCGGCGATATCATCGCCCAGGCAATGACGCTCTACTTCAATCTGCAAGCAGATGTGGCCTTCGCTGATTCGTCGGGACTGGTTCAAATAGACAATGCTTGGATCATGCCGATTGGAGCTGGACTTGCGTACGGATTCTAGAGAGCGATTTCTTCCGGTGACGACGGATGAGAGCGGGGAGACGGAAATAACTACTACTTGCTGTCGATCACCGTGGGGGAAGCTCCTTGTGCGCTCCCTGGGGACTCTCGGCAACCCGGGCCAACATCCGCTCAGTGAAGTCTAGCCTATCGGATACGTCGCCCAGCTCCACTCGCATCGCTTCCACACTCTCGCGCAGATTCTCAACGGATTCTGTGAGCCGACCGATGTCGCCGCTAGCCGAGTGCGGTCTTCGCTTGACCCAGGCCCAGGCGATGATCCCCAAGGAACCCACCACAGCCCCCGACATGATCAGCATCTCCAGCAGCTGTGCGACTTGCCAAGCTTCCATCCGTGTTCTCCCGATTACCGGTCAAATATAGCTGCCGGCCGCTTGTGCGCCTCCCTCTATTCGCTCGTGCAACGCTAGCCTCCCCCGTCGTATCTAAGCCAAAGAACAGAAAACGCCATCACCGGAGGCCAAGATGGATGCCGAACACCGCTGGACGCTACTGGGTCTACTCGCCATGGCCGTCGCCCTGGTTGCCCCACAAATCAATCTGCGTTCGCGGGACCCTGCGAGCTCGGAACGTCCGGCTCACCACTCGTCAGTTGCTACAAGTGAAGTTGAGCAAAGGGTCCAGGAGTTGATGCTGGACCGGAGCTTCGACGTTGGAACGGGTGCCGCGCTGAAGGTCGATGTGAGTGACGGAGACGTGGAGGTTCGGTCAGGCGCGACTGGTTCAGCCTCGGTTAAGGTCTACGTTCAGGCTCGGGATGGGGAATGGGGGCGCGAGGTGTTCGAGCGGATGCAGTTTGACGTGGGGAAAGACGGTGACGGCGTTGCCGTGCGTGCGCGGGATGCCCAGGTTCGCGATTACGAATGGCGTGATCGTCGAGGGGTCGGCGTGAAGGTCGAAATCACCATACCAGAGGATTTCAAGATTGATATCCGTACATCCGACGGCGATGTGGATATCGGCAGGATTAACGGCCCCGTCGAGGTACGTACATCCGACGGTGATATCGGGCTTGGCATGGTCCGTGGTCCCGAGATATCGGTCGAGACTTCCGATGGTGACGTGATCGCCGAGTCGCTCGAAGCGGAGAGTATCTCGCTGCAGACGAGCGACGGAGACATCGACGTAGGGATAAGGGGAACCACTACCCGGATTTCAACGAGCGATGGCGACATACGCCTTCGCCTGCTGGCTCCGGGAGCAGTCTCCCTGCGTACCGGTGACGGCGACATCACCGTCTACACCGACCGGTCACTGCCGGCAGACCTGGAGCTTCACGCTGACGACGTGTACCTGGAGTCCGAAATCCAAATCGAGGGCCGCATTGGCGATCGTGGAGCACGGGGCAAGTTGAACGGCGGCGGGCCGCTGCTGGTCGCTCGGACTGGAGACGGAACTATATCGATCAGAGAAAACTGAGAACTGGTCCTACAATGGGGACGATGGATTGGAGGAGGCTCCATAACCCGTCACTCGTCGATATGGTCCTCTAGCTCCAGGATTCCTTTTTCCACGGCGATGTCTCTTGCTTTCTGGATGAGCTCCAACAACTCCGGAAGCAAGTCAACACGAATCGTGATCCCGCTCTTGGAAGGCCGCGGATCATCGTTCTCGTTCCGGTACCATTGCCTCACACCCACCAAGTCGTATCCCTTGAACTTCGACAGGGACACCCGCACTTCTTCTCGGTTGTTCTTCGGAAAACTGCCAACTACGATTTCGTCGTCCGGCATGCAAACCCCCGTTTAGATGAGCCAACAAGATGGGGGCGATCGCGTCACAGCGCTAGTGCCCACTTCTCTTCTCCTCCTGCCGCTGCATTAATCAGTTTGCTATCCTTCGGAGACCTCAAAGCCCCGACTCCATGAATCATGAATAATGAAGACACTCTAATAGTCGGCGCCGGACCAATCGGCCTCGCGGGCGCCATCTCAGCCGGCAGACGTAGCCTAGATCCCTTGTTTATCGACTCTGGGGCCATCGTCAATTCCATTCAGAACTACACCACTG
>JARRLJ010000477.1:0-4025 GCA_037387025.1 Gemmatimonadales bacterium | reverse complement strand
GTTTCTTCAAATGTTGTTGAACGGCGGGGAACTCGACGGAACGCGGATACTTTCGCGCAAGACTGTGGAGCTGATGACCGTGGATCACCTGCGAGAACTGCAGTTGTCGGACGGCGTCGGATTTGGCCTAGGCTTCTCCGTCGTGAAGGATCTGGGCGCCAGAGGATCGCCCGGTTCGGTCGGAGAGTTCGGTTGGGGCGGTGCATACCACTCCGTTTACTGGGTGGACCCGGAGGAGCAACTCGTGGTTGTTTACTTGACACAGCTAATTCCGGCCAATGGCATAGACGACCACGGCAAACTGCGGACTCTGGTGTATCAGGCCCTCGACGATGATGAAGGTTGGTAAGGCGCTACCGCCTCTTGCCGCCCGTTACCGCCCCTTTTTAACTAGGAGCTAGCCAATGAGACGAACTGTGATGTGTGCTCTAGGGTTAGCGTTGACCTCAGCGTCCGCTTTTGCGCAGCCGAACATCCCGCCGGAGCTCGAGGGGCTCAGAGAGCCTCGCGTCAGCGAGCTGCCGTCACAGAAGATGTTGGTCGTCGAGGCACAGGGTGATCCAAGGACGGTGGGATCGCGTGCTTTCGGTCTCTTGTTCCAGTTGTACTATCAGATCCCCGAGACACCCAAGGGACCCGGACAAGCAGCGCCTCGTGCTCGCTGGCCCGTGAGCTTCGACCAGCCGCGTTCGGAGTGGATTGGATTCTACGCCTTGCCCGTGCCCGAGTCTGTTGAGGTAATACCCCAGCACGCGGAACAACCGGGTCTCACTGCATCGCTGACCGAGTGGGAGTACGGACCGACCGCCGAGATCTTGCACGTCGGGCCATACGACCAGGAGGCACCGACGATTCAAAGGTTGAAAGAGTATGCAGAGACTCAGGGGTACGTGCTCGCGGGAGAGCACGAAGAGGAGTACATCCGTGGTCCCACGATGTCAGGACCGGGGAATCCTGAGGAGTACGTCACGATCCTGCGATACAAGGTCACCAGGTCTTCCGGTCAGCATTGATTCTATCGGCGCAATTCCCAGCGCTGTTCGATCTTTGACGCGAACTCCGCGGCGTATTATGATGCCGCGATCGTGGAGACGGTAACGCCCTTCGGGTGACGCACTCACATTCCGGTGACAGCGACGCGCCCGTTGCTGCAGGGCGTTACCCGACAGTCGCCGCGGGTCGTCGCACAGGCCAAACTCATCATCTGAATAGCCCTTGGTCCGAACAGTCGGCAACGCGTACTGACAGATGGCCGCAACGCACACCTGCCCCGTCTGCAATGCCGAGGTGCCCGCCACCGACCGGTTCTGCAATCGCTGTGGGGCCGACATTCTGGCAACGGCCGATACGGTGCTGACCGACGCGACCGTGCCGACACCGGTCATTGAAGGGGATTCGCCTGCCGCGGCCCGTGAGACGGGTTGGGCGGAGGTGCTGCGCCAGCTTCGTGAAGCTACCCGGGGGCGGTTCGAAGTCGAGCGCGAATTGGGGCACGGGGGTATGGCGGCGGTGTACCTGGCCCACGAGGTGGCGCTAGATCGCAAGGTGGCTCTCAAAGTGATGTCACCTGCGATTCTGATGGATCCGGGTATGGTTGACCGTTTCCGCCGTGAAGCTGTCACCATCGCCGGCCTCAAGCACCCCAACATCGTCACCGTACACGGGGTTGAACATCACGGGCGGCTGCACTTCTTCGTGCTCGAATTCGTCGAGGGCCAATCGCTGGAGGCGGTGCTCGAATCGCACGGCCCCCTTCCGATCTCAGTGGTGAATGCGTGGTTCGCCCAGGTGGGGGCGGCTCTGGACTACGCGCATCGCCGCGGTATCGTCCATCGCGACGTCAAGCCGGGCAACATCCTGCTCGACCTCGAGGGCAATGCCATCGTTACCGACTTTGGCATCGCCAAGGTCGAGCAACAGCCATCCCAGACGGCGACCGGTATGGTTATGGGGACGCCGGCCTACATGAGCCCCGAACAGTGTCTGGGGGCAGCCGTGGCGGGTTACTCGGACCAGTACTCCCTGGGCGTTGTGGTCTACGAGATGTTGACCGGCGGGCCGCCGTTTGAAGGATCGAGCTTCACGGTGATGCACGCGCACGCTCACGAGCAACCACCGCTCCTTGGAGAAGGTCGCCCGGACTGTCCGGCCCCCCTGGCACAGGCGGTGGCGCGGATGCTGGAGAAAGAGCCCGGGAAGCGCTGGGCTTCCTTGAGGGCCGCGCTCGACGCGGCGGGAAGCCGCCTGCCGGGGCCCGAAGATCCGGTCCACCGCCGGATGGAGGCAATCGTTCGCGGTGAGACCGTGCCGGCCTCGCGGACCTCGCTAGTTACTCCCGAGACGCCGCTGCCCCGGGCCTCGCCCGAAGCCCAGACCGTGCCCCTGCGCGCAGCGCGCCGTGTAAATCCCAAGCTCTGGCTCTCCGGCGTAGCGCTAGTCGTAGCAATAGCACTGTGGGCTGGGGTTCCCTGGATCAGGAACAGCGTCACGGGACGCGAGGGGTCGGGTGCGACATCGACGGTGTCCGTTGTGGCGGATCTCCTCGTCTCCCCGGCCACGGTTTCCCTGGTGCCGGGCGACAGCGCAAGGCTGCAGGCGAGCGCGTACGACAGCTCGAATCGCGCGGTGGCAGATCTCACGGTCACGTGGCACTCCAGTGATACGCTGGTGGCCACAGTCGCTGCAGGACTGGTGATCGCGAGGTCGGTCGGTGAGGTCACGATCACTGCGTCGAGCGACGGTGTTACGCAACCCGCGCGCGTCGTGGTTACGGAGGCACCGGCAGTGGTGAGTTCGATCGGACTCAATCCCAGCTCGCTGCGCTTGGTGCTTGGCGCCCAGACTACTCTCCAGTGGAACGTGCTGGCGCCGGACGGAGCTGTGCTAACCGATCGTGTTCCGACACTGGCGTCCGACAATCCCCGAGTGGCAACGATCTCCCCGGACGGCGTCGTGCAGGCGGTCGGCACCGGTTCAGCCACAATCACGGCGACGATAGACACAGTGATGGGAGTGGCAACGGTGACCGTGTTAACAGCGCCGACCAGTGCGGAGCCGACGCTGGCAGCGGTCAGCGTATCGCCGCCGTCGCTGCGGCTGACTGTGGGCGCCGGGTCGAATCTCACCGCGCAGCTGATTGACAGCCGGGGCAACGCCATGCGGGGAGCGGTCTCCTGGAGATCCACGGACACTGACCTAGTGACGGTCACACGAGAGGGTCGCATCACTGCAACCGGTGTCGGCACCGCTACGGTATCGGCGTCCAGCGGAGACATCGAGGGCCATGCCGTGGTGATGGTCGAAGCCGTGCCGGTTGGAGTGGTGGAAATCGAGCCGGACTCTGTGAGCTTGGTGGTGGGTGAGTCCGAGCCACTCTCTGCTGCAGTGTCAGACCAGGAGGGTCGGCCGGTTCCAGACGCGACCGTGGGGTGGCGGTCCACGGACGAGTCGGTCGTGACCGTTGCCGGCGACGGCACCGTAACCGCACGGGGAGCCGGGACGGCGCTGGTGACGGCGATTAGCGGAACCGTGGTGGCGCAAGCTGTGGTGGATGTTGCAGTGCATCGGCGCTCGACGCCGATGCCGCTGCAGCCTGGTCGGATCAATTCGTGGGCCGTTTCGTGGAGGCGCTCAACAACGCGATGCCCGACCGCGATATGGCTGCCATCCGGCGGGCATGGGGATCACCGATGAGCGCTGACGACGAGCAGCAGTGGAGCGAGTTTCTCGCGGTGGATGACTTCCGGGACTTCAGTGCCGCGTTGACGGCGTCGTTCGAGCCGGAACGGTTCGGTGACCGCTGGCGCTCGGACTTCGAGGTTCAGATAACGTTTCGTCATTCGCGCGGGTCGGATACCTGGGAACAGGAGTATCGTGTAGAGTATGCAGCGAACTCGCAGGGTGTTGCGGTGTTGGCCCTAGGCCTGCGGTCGCAGCGTCGTTGACGCGATGCGACGGGAGCAGTCTCCGATCGCCTTTATGCAGCCAGATCTTGCCTCACTCTAGGGAATGTTGACCGTCACCAC
>JARRLJ010000476.1:0-4336 GCA_037387025.1 Gemmatimonadales bacterium | reverse complement strand
GATACCCACCGCTACAGAGCGGGTCCGGTTAAGCCCGTAGGAAGAACAACAGCCGGCGCCGGGTGTGGAGTGCCCGGTTGGCCGCGTACTGCTCTTGGATCTGTGGATTCATTTCATGGGAAAGATAGACAATCCCCGAAGTACTGACGTGGCTGCCCCGCAACGATCTCTACGGGCTTAACCGGACCCGCTCTGTAGCGGTGGGTATCGGCCTCGACTTTGTTCCGCCCGCCACTCAATGGGTCGTACTGTCTCGTGCTGGTTTGCCTACCCCCAGACGCCGCCGGAACAGGTGGGCTCTGCTGATTGCGCGGGAGCAACGGTCCTGCCAACTGATTGTGCCACAGCACGCAGCTCCTTCATCATCTGGTCGAACCGATCCGGATGCAACGATTGGGGGCCGTCGCTGAGAGCTTCTTGCGGGTTGCAGTGAACTTCAACCAACAGGCCGTCGGCTCCTACGGCAAGTGCTGCTCTGCACATGGCCGGTACCATCCACCAGTGACCTGTCCCATGGCTGGGATCGACGATCACCGGCAAGTGGCTGAGCCGCTTCAATATGGGGATGGCATTGAGGTCTAGAGTGTTGCGCGTAGCGTTCTCGAAAGTCCGGATGCCGCGTTCGCACAAGATCACCCGGCCGTTGCCCTTATTGAGAATGTATTCGGCGGCGAGCAGTAGTTCCTCGACGGTTGCTCCCATCCCACGTTTGAGAAGCACCGGCTTCGTTGTCAGATTGCCGACCTCCTCGAGAAGGGGGTAGTTATGCATGCTGCGGGAGCCGATCTGCAGAATGTCGGCGTGTTCTGATACGGTTCCGACCTGGCGCGTGTCCATTACCTCGGTTACAACTGGCATTCCCGTCTCGCGCCCGGCCCAGGCGAGAAGCTCTAGTCCTTCTTCTCGCATCCCCCGGAAACTGTAGGGAGATGTTCGGGGTTTGAACGCGCCACCCCGCAGAATCCTCGCGCCGCTTGCTCGCACCGAGGTGGCGGTGGTGAGAAGCTGGTCCCGACCTTCGACTGAACAAGGTCCTGCCATGACGACTATCTCGGGACCGCCAACCTGTACCCCTCGTATGTCAACAACCGATCCCTCGGGCTTCGCTTCTCGGGCGACCAGCCTGAAAGGAGCGGGAGCAGCGTAGGCGCCGCTATTCCTCCAGTCGGTCATTCGTCATCTGCTCCAAACCAGTGGGCGAGACACTGTGCTCTCCGTCCCGGACCGAGAACGGCTAGATCGGGCCAACGTATGTCCACCGTACACAAATGTGATGATCGCCGCAGCTCCTAGGTGGCTCTCATGCCGCGGCAGTGTTACGGCAGCGTTGGCCATATGCAGTTGCTCCGGCCACCGTGTGAGACACTGCGTTCGCTGCCCTCGCATTTCTAGATACATAAAGAAACGAGAGTTCTCGAATTCATGGCAACGTGTTTCGTGAATTCGTCTTAATGAAGTGTTAACACTATAGTCGCTATTGTGAGTCGGCGGGCCCTGCATTAGAAGGCACTTTCGCAGTCTGCGGTCCGAACGTTGCGACCCTGCCTTCGATGTGGAATGCTGCAATGCCAGATCAATGTGCGCGACATTTGATTAGGCTCCGCTCGACAATCGGCAATACGCCCGGCACTGAGCCGGAACAGTCAAGTGGCGACCTGAGGTGTGGTCCCGCTTCAGCGTAGACCTGGCCGTAGCATTGGCAACTGCCAGGTAATCAATGCATCTTTCCCGTAAAATCAATGGCGACATGAAGTTCCGACTATTTGCGACGGTCCGTGACCATGTGCGGTAGATACTCACTAGATGCAGCGCCTGAGGAGCTGGCTCAGATCTTCACGTTGTCGCTCGAAGAGGTCGAGCGGATCTTCAAGCCCCGCTACAACATCGCGCCTACCGACAGAGTGTTGGCGGTGCGACAACGGGACAGAGGACCTGAACGTGAACCGGTACTGCTCAAGTGGGGGCTCATCCCCCATTGGGCGAAGGATCCCGATTGGGGTGGCCGCACTATCAACGCCCGCGCCGAAACGATCGAATCAAAACCAGCCTTCAGGGATCCCTTCCGCGAGCGTCGCTGCCTAGTGGTTGCGACGGGATTTTACGAATGGCAGAAGTCCGCAGGTCGCAAACAACCGTACCTGATCCGCCACGGAGATGGAAAGCCTCTGGCTTTCGCGGGGCTTTGGGATCGGTGGCGGGGTGGGGCGAGCGAGGTTATCGAGTCGTGCACCATAGTCACTACTGACGCCAACGAAACGGTGCGGCCGATCCATGACAGAATGCCGGTGATCCTGCGGCCCGAGGATTATGACATTTGGCTGGATTGGAGGGTCGGAGAGGTGTCCCGGGTGCGGGGTCTTCTCCAGCCATTCTCCGACGAAGGCCTAGTGGCGCACCCGGTGAGCAGCATCGTCAACAAGCCAGACAATGATGTCCCTGAGTGCGTGCATCCAGTCCAGCTGTCGCTCTTAGATCCGCCAGATGACAGATAGTCGGGTATGCCTAGCCAGTCCCGATTGGTCAGGTCGATGGCTCTGCCTGCTGGCCTGACTTAGCTTCTCGTCATCGATGCTCACGACGATCGAGACACTCCGTCCAATAATCGTTGCGCTGCTCTCCGGAGTACTCGCGGTGACTACGTCGGCTCACGCAATACTGTACAAGCGCGACACACGTGCTGCGGTTGCCTGGGTGGGGTTGATTTGGCTCGTACCGGTGTTGGGTTCGGTGCTCTATGTGCTGTTGGGCATCAACCGGATCAGGCGGAGGGCAACCGAACTGCGTAGGCTGGGCATCGATTTACAGCCCGCCTTGCGCGATACGGTTACCGACTGGGGCCTGGTCTCGTCCGTCGATCTGTCCGAGATGCATGGGCATCCTGTTGCCCGGCAACCGAGTGGTTCCCTTAGTCAGTGGCGACGCCGCTTTTCCACGGATGTTAGAGGCAATCGACGGAGCTCAGCGTTCAGTCGCCCTGTGCACGTACATATTCGACGTAGACGAGGCGGGAATGGTTTTCGCAGATGCGCTCGAGCGAGCAGTACGGCGCAACGTGCAAGTTCGCGTGCTGGTCGATGCCATCGGTGTCCGTTATTCCTTTCCCTCAATGGTGCGCGAGCTGCGTCGTCGAGGTGTTCGAATAGCGCGGTTCATGCATAGTTGGCTTCCGTGGCGGATCCCGTTCGCAAACCTTCGCACGCATAGGAAGTTCTTGATCGTTGACGGAACTGTGGGTTTCACTGGCGGGTTGAACATCAGGGTGGGGCACGTGATCGAGAGCCAGCCCAAACGCCCGGTGCAGGATCTCCATTTTCAGATTGAAGGGCCAGTAGTTGGTCACATGGCCGAAGTGTTTGCCGAGGATTGGGCATTTACCACCAGAGAGGTCCTGAGCGACGAGAATTGGTTCCCAGTACTTCACGAGGCCGGATCGGTTGTGGCCAGGGGCATCTCCGATGGGCCCGGCACGGACCTGGACAAGCTGCGGCTCACGCTGCAAGGCGCAATCGCAACGGCACAGTCGCGCATCTGGATTGTCACACCGTACTTCCTGCCTGACAGGGAGCTGATCGCGGCGCTGAACATCGCGGCAATGAGGGGAGTCGAAGTCATCATCATTGTTCCTGAAACGAACAACCAGCCCGTCGTCGCATGGGCATCGACGGCCCAACACTGGCAACTGTTGGAGCGCGGTTGCCGGATCTTCTTGACGCCGCCGCCGTTTGACCACACCAAGCTCATGCTCGTCGATCGCACCTGGAGCTTGATTGGATCCGCCAACTGGGATCCTCGCTCTCTACGACTCAACTTCGAGTTCAACCTGGAATGCTACGACAGTTCTCTGGCGCACGAGTTGGAAACCATTGCGGAGCGCAAACTCGAGGGGGCCAGGGAGATCACCAAGGAGGAGGTCGATTCGCGGAGCCTGTTGATCAAGCTGCGGGACGGGACTGCGCGACTCTTCAGCCCATACATCTGAGACGGAGCCACCATGTCCAAGCCAGCAGGCCGCTTCGTACCGTTGGATTTTGTGCGTCGCGAGGAGTCGGAGATGAAGGCCCGCGCCGAGGAGTTCCATCGGTTGATGAGTTCACGCAGGTCGGTCAGATCGATCTCTACCGAGCCCGTGCCGCGGGAGTGTGTGGAGTATGCCGTGCGCACTGCGACAACCGCACCGTCGGGAGCAAATCGCCAGCCATGGCGGTTCGTCATCGTGGATGATCCGACATTGAAACGTCGGATACGGATCGCAGCAGAAACTGAGGAACGGGAGAACTACGAGAATCGGTTCCCACCGGACTGGTTGGAAGCACTCGCGTTCTTGGGCACTAACTGG
>JARRLJ010000475.1:0-2925 GCA_037387025.1 Gemmatimonadales bacterium | reverse complement strand
GCGCCGGTCAACTCGACCTCAGACTGGTCGTTGTGTCGCTCGAAGTCGTACAGCCCGGGACTCCATGCGTCTTCGTTATGGCAGTGCTCACATTCGAGGCCGCCACTACTCTTCTCGAACACGCCGTCGTGATAATCCAGATGGCAGTCTGTACACACCTCAGCCACCGGGTGAGGATAGGCGAGTTGTGCGGTGCCTGGTACGTAGCTGATCACCAACTCAGCTGTTCGTGACGGAGGTTTGCCGTGGCACTCTGCACAATCGGCATCCAAATGCTTGCCGGCCAGGCGAAACTCGAGGGTCTCGTGCTCGAACCGATCTTCGAACGACGATGGGTTGACTATGCGATGCCAATCTCTGGTGTCATGACAATCCGTACAACGCGGTCCCAGGTCGTTCTCGTGAACGTCCTCATGACAATCCGTGCACTGCGAGTGGTCGATGTCGACGTAACGATTGTATGACTCACGCGATGCGCGACGCCAAACGGGCTTGTGGCAGTCGTCGCACTCGACCTCTCGGTGTTTTCCAGTGAGGCGGTATCGGCTCTCGTTGTGGTCGAACAGTTGAGCTTTGTCCCAGGTATTTTGCTGATGACACTCTTCACATCCTCTCCGCGCGAACTGCCCCTGGTGCGGATCGTCAGCTTCGTGGCAGGGAACGCAAGTGGTCGCGACGCCCAGCAACGTCCGCTCCAACCTGCCGTGTTTTTCCTTGAATGCTCGCACCACTCGATCGGTCACGAACTGAGGCTGGTGACAGTCCCGGCAACCAACGCCCTGATGTCCATCAACCAGATCGAAGCCGGTGCGACTGTGGTCGAAAGCTGTGGTGTCTAACTGGATGGGATCGAACTCCACTCCGAAGTGATCCTTGTGACAGCCGCCGCAACTCGTGTCAGCTATGGTGGCATGCCAACCTCTCTGCAAGTCCACCCGGATCTTCAACGGTTCATGGCATTCGAGACACTTGTCGTCCGACGTGCCCTGTTTCCGTAGCTGGTGACAGCGCGTGCAGCTGCGCACTCCCTCCAACTCACTGTGGGCCGAGGTGAGCTTGCCGGGCGTGATGAGTTGTGCGTTGGCGGGTTGCGGTTGAACGAGCATTGTCACACTTACCACCACAATTGCTACGGTTGAGTGGGCAAGCGCCCATGCCGTGAAACGATGCTGTCGGACGCCGTAGCCACCGGATGTCATTGAGCCGGTGACGATATGCTTGCCAACGACTCACGGGCCTTAGCGGCCAATTGTTCATCGATCTGCTGACGGCGTACCTTTTCCCACCATTTTCTGGCTTCGCTCAAATCGCCACGGTTGGCATGGATCGCTCCGATGTTGTACATGGCAACCGGGTCGTCGGGATTGACATCCAGTAGAGAGAGGCTCGCCTCGAGGGCGGCGTCCCAGCGCTGAATGGCGGCGTAGCATTGGGCCAGGTCGATCCGCATTTGCCGATTGGCCGGGTCGATGACCAGATAGCGCTCGTAGTACACTGCCGCCTGTTCCGGTTGGTGCGCACTTCGGTGCATGACGGCGAGCCTTCCGAGTACAGTCAGATCGTCGGGAGTCGCTGCCAGCTGTTGCTTCAGCGCAGCCAACTCGTTGTGGAACTGTTCGCCTACGTTGCCCTTGCCGGGCTCGGTAGCGGAAATGGCGGCGACCCCGCCGAGCGTGTCGCCAGATGGAGTCTGTGACTCAGCCGCCGACGGCGGTTCGCTGAGACGCACGAACGCGACGGCCGATACCGCGGCAAAGGCGGCAGCCAAAAGCACGTGAACCAGGCGGAGCCTTCTTAGAATCGCCATTCGTCAAAAGACCCACGTGTATCCAAAGAGCACCGCGATGGAGATGTGCACGATGATCACCAGGAACATGATCGCCGACAGCGGGATATGCGTTATGTGCCAGAAGCGAAACACGATTTGGAACGGCATGAGGAGCACAATGCGACGCTCGAGTTGAATCTGTTCTTCTACCAAGCTGAGGACAGTTTCTCGAAGGAAGATGGGTCGTTCCCCTGATGTATTCGGATTTGCGTTGGCACCTCGCGGACTGGGTTTTTGATCCAAGAACTTCTTGATCTTCTTCATCACGGAGCGACGCGTGAAGTTGTAACGAATGGCCAACATCCACGCGCGGAAGAATCCTGCAGGCTTCCCATTGGACTTGATGTGGAGCAGCTCCTCCAGCCGGCGGCCCTGGCTCCCGAAATCCCTGACGATCGTGTCGACCAAATCTTGTTTCTGTTCTTGCAGTTGTTGCAGTGTCATGAATTGACCGTTGATCGTCTTCGGAATGCGGGCGTAGAAGTATCGTCCGAAGAAGCCGCTTACCCCCACGACCATCATGCTCCAGAAGGCGATAGACACTATGCCGGTAACCCGAAAGGCGGTGTGAAACAGCACAAGCACTGGGCCCAGCGTGCACAGAAACATGTGGAGTTCGAGCCAATACTTGAGGCTCCCGAGCCTTCCCAACCACGGCACTCGCTTGCGCAGCGCGTAGGCTCCTACACCAACGGTCATGAAGACTGTACCGATGATTCCGAACCCCAACCCAATGAGCCCTGCAGGTCTGAAGAGGTCGTGTACCTCTGATAACGGCCGCAATTCAAACGGTGTCAGGTAATACTCGAGACCCCAATTGAGCGTTGCGCCAACCACCCCCAGCCAAATGAGCGCCAACACTGCTCGATAAACGGTGCGGCCGCGGGAACGGTGCGGTCGACGCGAGCCGAAGGTGGGCTGTGACCTGCCCTGCACGGACTGCACCTGGCGTTGTGGTGTGGCCAGTGTTCCGTCGGTCTGAGCACCCGAGGCGGCGGGGTCGAGAGTGCCAACTTCAAGCATGCGTTGTCCTGATAGGTAGGGGTACGAATGGGAGCTAGCATAGTCGAGTTGCAGCGGACAGAATGTGACCAACG
>JARRLJ010000474.1:0-5552 GCA_037387025.1 Gemmatimonadales bacterium | reverse complement strand
CTCACCGGACGGCGATCGATTGGTGTTCACATCCAACCGGTACCGGGCGCGGAACGCCATCTATATGATGGCTGTCGACGGCAGTGATGTCCGACTGTTATTCCCCAGGTGAGAACTGATCTGGCGGATGGCCACCGATGTGACGTCGTGGTCACGATCTGTTTCGGATCGGCCCGACGCCGAAGGCCACATACGGCTGCACGTCGCCGCAAGATCCGACGGTCAAGATCGTGATGCGCATTGCTCGCTCGCCCCTATTCAACCCTTCGGCTCGATGAACTCTTGAAACGGCGGATAATCGCGCAGGGGCTCGAGGTCCATGTCTCTGTGAAGCGTGATTCCGAATGACCGGCCTCTGGCATATGCCTCGCGGAGCAGCACCATGGCCCGGTCTAAGTCCCCGAGCTGCGCCGCGATGCAGGCCTGCAAGTAGATGTCGCGCCCGAAGTCGTACGGGTTGGCCATCCCCGCTAGTTGATTGCTTATTCGCATCGCTTCGTCCTGGTCCCCACTCCGTGCCGCGAGAAAACCGAGATACCCCTGCACGGTCACGTCTCCCGGCACTGCTGTCGCCAGCTCCTCGAATGAGGCACGTGCCTCCTCCCAGCGCTCGGCTTGATAGAGAGTCATGGCTAGCCCCACTCGGGCCGGGATGTTCGCCGCCCCTTCCGACGGACGGGAGCGGTACCAACGCAACGCCCGGTCGGCCACGCCGAGCGACGCCTCACGGAACCCGTGGGCCCTGAGTTCAGCCGCGATTTCCCCCATCACATTCCCAGCCACCACGGCTCCCTCTGGCGGCAATAGGAGACTCTCATCGAGCCCTCGTTCGACCTCCTCGAGCCTTCCGCGTGCCGCTAGAACACGCAATTCGTTTCTGAGCATCACCAAACGATCGGGGTAGGCCTGACGCGCGCGTCGTGCCTCGGCCAGCTCGCTGTCAAAGTCTCCCACCATGTGAAGCGCTTCCATCAACGTCTGCCAGTGGAAGTAGAACGCCGAGAGATCGTAGTTGCCCGAAAGGATCTCAATGCTCTCGTGGGGGCGGTTCGACTTAAGCGCCTCAACGGCGACATCAACCAACACGCCTCGCGCTCGCGCAGCCCGGAGTGCTCCCGCCCGATCCCCACGTAGTCCGGCGATCAGCCAGTCGAGAAAGGCGCGCTGGTAGGGACTGAACTGCGATCGGAACGGAAGCAGCAGTTCAGCGTTCGAATCGGCCGCGCTCAGCTCTCCCAGGTTGTAGTGAGCCATGATGATGAAGAAACGCGGATCGGCAAATGCGGAGTCCAGTTCCACCGCCCGATACATGAACTCGAGTGCCTCGCGCATCCTGAGCGGAACACCGTGGTAGAAGGCACGATGCCCGTCGAGGTACGCTCTGTATGCTTCCAACGACGGCGGGTTGCTCGCTGCCGTTGATGGCAAGAGCCGCTGATCGAGCACCGCAGCGACCGTGGTTACCACGCGACGCCGTAACGAGTCCATGGCCGAACCTGACTCACCGATCGGGACCGTGACCGGCTCCACCGCGCGTGCCAGGCGCTCCTCCACTGCGTCTATCACCTGGGTTTGGAACTCGAGCGAGTCGCCACGACGATAATAGGCTCCAGCGATGACAGTCCCGGCCCGAGTTGCCAAACCCGCCGCGCGTGCGGTCCCCGGTTCGGACGATCGGGCTAGGCCGGCTATGTCAGGTCCGGGTTCGATCGCTGTGGCCGTGGGCACGACATCTATAACATCGACCTCACGCAATCCGCGCGCGATCCAGTCCGCTGCCATGCTCCCCAGCAAAGCCAGCGTCGTGTCGCCCGTTCGGTTCTCCAGGGGCACGATCACGACGCGGTACGGATCTAAGTCTGGTGCCAGGCCGGCTATCAACCGGATGATGATAGCCGCAACGATGATGAGCGATGCTGCGGTGGCGGAGAGCACCGTTGCCCGACGGCGTACCCCGAACGGCCACGCTCGGTGACGGGTAACTCCCCGCTCCAACGCCGTAACAAAGCTCGAGGCAGAGTCGAAGCGGTCGGCTGCCGTCTTAGCCAGGGCCTGCGCGACCGCTAGCGCGAGCTTTTCGGGTACTGTGGCCCTGAGGTCCGTTATTGGACGCGGGACAGAATGAACATGCTGTCGCGCAATGCCTTCGGCCGTCGACCCCACGAACGGCGGTTCTCCGCCCAGCATCTCATACAGCACACACGCGAGACTGTAAACGTCGCTGCGACCGTCGACCTCGCCGCTCCCCACACTTTGCTCCGGGCTCATGTACAGCGGCGTCCCCATAGCCATACCCGCCATAGTCAGGCGAGCCTCCCGCGCAATCGATGCGGCTCGTGCAATCCCGAAGTCCGCCACCAGCGCATGGCTGCCCGACAAGAGGATGTTCTCGGGCTTGATATCGCGGTGCACGATGCCGTGGTCGTGGGCGTGCGCTAGTGCCTCCCCGACATCGCGGGCTATCGCAAGTGCGTCACCCAACGCTAGCTGCCCTTCGCGCTCCAACCGATCCCGCAAGGACTCGCCCTTGATGTACGGCATGACATAGTAGGGCCGACCGTCAACGGTTCCGGAGTCGTATAACGGCACGATGTGGGGATGGGTAAGATTGGCCGCGATCTGGATCTCGTGGAGAAAGCGCTCCAGCCCCATGTGTACCGCAAGGTCGGAACGCATGAGTTTCACCGCCACATCCCGCTCATGCCTCAGATCACGCGCCAGGTACACCGTGGCCATCCCGCCGGTACCTATCTCCTTCACCAGGCGATACCGGTCAGCCAACCCGGCGGCTATGGTCGGCTCCGGTGTCACTGATTGGGGGGGCCGCATGAGCGCTTCCCCTGGTCGCTCAGCTGATCCCGGCGGTGACGCCAAGCTTGGCGGCCGGATCCAAGTCCAGCTCGTCCGCCAGCCGTCTGGCGAATGTCACGTACTCGCGCACCGCTCCCGCCCGGTCGCCCAGTTGGTCGAGCAATTTGATAACTCGCTGGAGCATCCGCTCATCCAACGGGGCCAGGCTCCGAGCATGGCGACCCCAGTGACCGGCGGCGCCCGTGTGTTTGAGCCGCGCTTCCTGATCAGCTAGCTCCCACGCCGCAGTCGACGCTAATTGCCTGAGCTGCTTGCGCCGCGTGTCGATCCAACGCTCAAACTCGGGGGCATCCGGTACGTAGAACCCTTCCAGCAAATCGCCCCGATAGACACTGAGAGCGGCCGCCCGGTCACCGTCGTCCAGTGCGCCCTCGAACGCTTCAACGTCCGACCGAAACTCGGTTTCCGAAACAGACACCTCATCGTCGCCCCGCGTCACCACCACCCCCTCACCCAGGAACAAACGCAAGCGGTAGAGCGACTGCCGCACGGCGCTGCGCGCCCGAGCCTGATCCAACTCTGCCCAGAACATCCCGATGAGGGAGTCCCGCCGCTGGAAGCCACGGCGTGCTCCAAGGGTTAGAAACGCAAGAAGGCCGAGCAGTTTTGGCCGGGCCAACACCGCCCTGGTGTCGGCACCCTCAGGGCCCTCTAACTCAGCCGGACCGAGCGCGCGGAAGTCGATCACGTGTCTCTCGGGGTCGTGCGCATCCGACGTGGTCCTCCCAGGAGACGGAGCGGAGACAGTGCGGGGACGCTACCCGCCTAACGTAGCGCAAAGGTAGATCGGCCGCGGACCACCTGCAAACCCGGCCGTACACTACGAGAACACACCAAGGAGGCGACGATGAAACGGATACTTGCCGCGGGCGTAGCTGCCCTCGTTATGACCATGTCGCTCGCGTGCGGCGACATCGAGATAAACGGACCTGCGGCCGACTGGCCCACTTGGCCGCCGCGCAGTGACACCGCGGGCCAGGTCCGGGTCCCATTTGAATGGCTCGGACATGTCCAACCGGGCCAGCAAATCGAGATCAAAGGCTTGGCCGGAGAGATCCGTGCCATAGCGGCTTCGGGCAGCGACGTGGTGGTGAAAGCAACCATGATCGGCCAGCCGAAGAACGTTGCTGCAGTGAGCATCGATGTCGTGTCGCACGGTTTGGGGGTCACGGTCTGTGCCGTCTATCCCAGCATCACTGGACAGCCTCCCAACACGTGCGCGCCGGGAGAGGCGGGCACCATGTCGGTGCGGGACAGTACCGGTGATGGCGTTGCGGTGGAATTCGTGGTCGAGGTTCCGGTCGGAGTGGACTTCGTCGGCCGGACGTTGTTCGGTGACGTGGTGGCTACGGGCCTCGACAGCGATGTATTCGCGAGTACCCTGACCGGTGACATCGAGATATCTACCACACGACTCGCCACCGGCAAGACGAATTGGGGATCAGTCGTCGCATCGATCGGTCTGCCTGATTGGGGTCGTGACCTCGAGTTCACGACGCTGACTGGCGATATCAGGCTAACCGTTCCAGCGGCGACGAATGCGCAGGTCAAGGCAACCGTCCAGTGGGGATTCATTACCTCAGACTTTCCGCTTACCCAGGTAGGACCGGGAGACATGCGAGGCACGATCGGAAACGGCGGGCCGGCCCTCCGGCTGGCGACGCTGACCGGAGATATCAGTCTGAAGCGGGGTGGATAGGGAGACTGGGAACTAAGAACTAAGAACTAAGAACTGGGAACTGGGAACTGGGAGCGGGGAGCGGGGCCGCAGATCGCACAGATGACGCAGATTTACGCAGATCTTGCGGACATCAGCGTTCATCTGCGCAATCTGCGGCCCAAATCATGTCTCCTGCAGGTACTCGTGCACGTACATCACCGCCATCGACCCTTCCCCAACGGCCGACGCAACCCGCTTGATCGAGCCGGCGCGAACATCGCCGGCAACGAACACGCCGGGCACGTTCGTTTCCAGCCTGCCAGGCGTTCGCAGCGCCAACGTATGCTTGGAAATCCTCCAGCTCATTCGTGCCGACGGGCGTCGCGCCGCCACCGTAGGACGGTAGTACGTTCCGGATTCCGAACGGCGATACGATCCGGATTCGCGGGCAGCGGGAACCGGCATGACCGCATCGGCACCGGATAACACGAATCCATTCTCATCCCGCGCCACGACATCGCCCAGCCAATCGGTACATGGCTGCGCCCCGATGAAGATGAACAGCGCGGCGGCTTCTACCCTCTCAGATCGCTGCCCACCGTCACGCGTCACTACGAGGTGGGTGAGACGGTCGGTACCTACGGCTTGTTGAACCTCGCTGTTTGTCCAGACGCTGATGTTCTCGGTTCCCTGAATCTGGTCGATGAGATACTGCGACATGCTCGCGGCCAGCGAAGGACCACGTACCAGCATCGTGACGGACTTTGCGAACCGCGCGAAGTGCATAGCTGCCTGCCCGGCAGAGTTGGCCCCGCCAACGACATACACCGCCTGGTCGCGCACCGACGCGCCCTCGCCCAGCGCTGCCCCGTAATAGACCCCCGCACCCGTAAGGGCCGATATGCCGTCGGCCTCGAGTTGTCGGTAGGACACTCCGGTCGCGATGAGCACCGCCCTCCCGTTCAAGGTCGTCCCGTCTTCCAGACGGATCACGCTGGTCGGCCCCCCTACATCCAAACCC
>JARRLJ010000473.1:0-2933 GCA_037387025.1 Gemmatimonadales bacterium | reverse complement strand
CTCTACCGGGGCCTTGGCATGGGTCCATGCCCAGTCCTCAATCGCGCCTGCCCTATGGTAGTGGAGGACTTCTTCATAGGCCCAGAAGGCCTGCAGGAGCATGGAAGAGAAGCGCACGAGCTCTTCGTCGTCTTTCAGCGTATCGAGTCCGGACAGGCCTCGACTCCACACGTCCCCAGCTCCAGCGGTGAACGCGAGCTGACCGATCAGGCCGTTGAGCTTATCGAGGACCGCCTGAGCTGAGGCATGACGAAGCTGCCGAGAGTTGTTTCGTACCTGGGACGCGAGATACAACAGCGACACAACCACGCCTGCCGCGCCGACGATTTCTCCTATTGCACCCAATGCGTCCCAGTTCATGGTTCTGTTCTACCTCGGGTCGGGTGTGGGTGGTTCCGCCTGACTCATACTCGATGGCCGAACCGCCCGTGGGAGTCACCAGCCGTGCGCGGCTAACATGAACCGTTTTGCCTTGCAGGTCCTAGTCGGACGGGCATCAAGCGGCGGTCAACGCGCCTCGGAAACCTCGTGAACCGACACGTCGGCCGGCCCAGGAAGTCCGATACGTCTTCAGGGCAGCATCGTCTTATTGTTCGATCCGTGCGAAGAAGCCACCGGACCCGTATACGCCACCGCGCACGCGCAGCACGATCTCGTTCTCGCCCTCGAGGAGTGAGATCGGAATCCGCTGACCCTCATGCTGCGGGTTGCTCCAGAAGTCGTGCCACGCACGACGATCGCGATCCACGAACCACCAGAACAGTCCGTCTACCCACACCGCCAGATCGTCTACCGTGCTAAGGTGCAACACCGCGTCACCAGGCGCGTCTGCCATTACGCGCGTCCGAAAGTAGGCGACCGTATTGGGGCCGTGGTAGTCGACCACCCTGCCGGTGACAACTGATCCACGGGCATCCACGCCGAACGGCCGCCAGCGATCCTCAAACTCACCTGGCCTTCTGGCGACAATGTCCTCAGTTTGCGGGAGAGGTCCGATGACCTTCCACTGGGTGAGGAGTTGCTCAGGGTGGTATTCGATCGGCGGGACGGGAGACCCCGAGTAGCTAAAGCTCTCGATTGACTCTACGCTCAGGTTGTCGACCCACACCTCGCCTCCGACTGAGCGGGGCTTGAGACCCAGAGCCCCGGAGTCGAGCTCCAGCGACGAGAAGCTCAGCTGTGGCTTCTCCATGTCCCCAACGTAGAAGTGTGCTTCAGCGCCGATGACCTCGACCTTGAACCGCTGCCATTGTCCGATTCGGATACCGGCATCTCCCTCCAGGTCAGTCCGGTACTCTTCGTAAAGGTTTCGCCCGACGTTCATGTCGCGATGCGGATTCACTCGCAGGTAGCTCCCGTTGCCCTTGATGTAGATGCTGCCGAAATCCACTCGCTCTCCACGGCGCTGGAAGTTGTAGATCACCCCCAGGTAGTTGTCGTCATCCTCTGGAAACAGGACTTCGCCTTCGATCCGCACTCCGCCCCAATCCTCGGAGCCCTCCATGAGGGCATACACATCACCGTGGGGTGTGAGCACGAGCACACTTCCGTGCCCGCCGCCCACATCCCGTGTGGAGATGCCTCGGACTTCCGTGAGCTTCCAACGCGACAAGCCGGATTCGAAGTCTTCGCGCATTCTGACCTGCGCCTTGAGGGAGTCCGCCGTAGCCGTGACAGAGAGCATGGCGGCGAGACAACCTATGTCGAGTCGCACACCCGATTGCAGCGCAACTGTCTGATCCACAATCACCTCCAGCACCTTAGCGGGGCTCTCTGGAACAAGAGCTGCAACACCGCCACACCCGGTCGTGCCATTTGCCTCTCACCCCAGGCGGTGAGCATAGCGGGGGCAGCCGGTCGGGACCATTCAAAGCGGGTGGCTGCAATCACTGATCGGGACCGCTGCGGTACCGCGGCAACTCATCCAGGAGAACGGGAATGTACTCCCGGAAGCTAGCCTCCCCCGTCTCGAACCGATCCTTGAGTAGGAGATAGAACGGAGCCGTCGGAGCTAGACCTCCCGAGGCAATCTCCGCGATCCTCGCTTCCGCTCCCATCGCGGTTTGTGGGTCGGCCGACAGAATCACCCGCAGGCGGTAGTCCAGTGCCTTAGTCAAGGATTCGTAGGTCATCGCCATCGGACTCTGATAACTCTGCGCGTAGCGCCCGTCCTTTCCCGCCTCGTAGTATTCCACCAGCTTGGACTCCGCGATGGAGAAGTGTTCCCTGACGAGCGGATTCACAATGGAGTGCAGGTATTCGTGCATGTTGAGCGCATAGGACGAGGCACCTGCGCTTTCCACCTGGTAGTAATACGGTCCGAACTGTGCTCCGATGCCCGTATACCTGGCGTCCAGGAGGTTGGGGATGTTGACCATGACGTAGTCATCCTGTCGAGGCATTCGTAGATACGTCCACAGCGTTGACATCTGCCTCGCCATCTCGTCGAAGTCGTACCGGTTGATCTCCGCCAGGTACTCTGGCTTAACCTCATCCCACAGACTGCTCAGTCCGGCCAACGTCCAGAACTCGTTCAGCAGCTCAGGAAGATCGCGCAACTTCGCGACCGCCTCTGGATACTGACTGTCGGAAGCGGGATACACTTGCCGGAACGGATGATCCGGCGAAAGCATGAGCGCGAACTCAACGAACACCCATACGGGGTAGCCCAGCTCCGCGTAATAGGCCTTCCAGCGGTCGAGCTTGGCAGGATATTCCTTCAGTCGCTCCGCCAGCTCGCGCCGCACGCGCACTCGCAGCGGGTGCATGTCAGTATCCGGCTGTTCTTGGTCGTACCCGACCGCGTTCAGGAAAGACATCGTGGCAAAGATCCGCCTGTCTGCCAGCACCATGTAGCCGCTTCCTCTTCGAAGTTCGTCCGCGTGCTCAAACCGGATCGACTGCGGCTCTTGGGCCAGACTGACGCTTGCCCA
>JARRLJ010000472.1:0-4803 GCA_037387025.1 Gemmatimonadales bacterium | reverse complement strand
AGCGTGGTCTCGCCATCGGTGTCGATCCGCCACAATTGACCGGTACTATCCTGCCAGTTTGGATCACTTGCGAACAGGATATCGTTGTCGGTGATGGCCAGATCGTTGGGCTGGTTCATGGCCGGGTTGTGGGCGAAGACCGTGACCTTCTTTTGTCGGTCCACCTGCAACACGTTGTGGCCTGTGTAGTCGGCCAGGTACATCAAGCCTGTGCTGGAAAAACGAATGCCGTTGGCCGTGCTGCCGCTGGGCATGTTCAGGTAGATCTCGCCCTGGCCGGTCGGACTGACTTTTCCGACAGTGGGTTTGGTCTGGTAGCTGACAGCGTAGAGATTGCCGTCGGCATCGACGGCGGGGCCTTCGGCTTCGGCCGTGAAGGAGCCAGCCGGTGTGAAAGTCTCGCTTTTGAGGACCAATGTGTTTTGGCATCCGCAAAGGCCGAGCGTCAGTATGAGGGCAGTGGCTGGATGGATGGGATTCATCGCTGCCTCCAGTTTGCTAGAAACTAACATTCAATTCTGGCAATAAACGGCGTTTTTGATCTAATTGTTAGGATATGGCAAAAATTATCCATGCTGGAGAATCTCACGAGATACCCATGGATTGGATGTCGCTTCAAAATCCGCAGGACGTGCCGTCGCCGGGTTTGTTGATTGACCCACACCGTGTTCAATCCAACATCGATCGGATGATTTCCATGGTGGGGGGGCATGGGCATATTGCGCGGTTACGGCCGCACCTCAAAACGCACAAGATGGCCCAAGTTGTTCAGATGCAACTGGACTCGGGGATTCGCCGGTTCAAGGCGGCCACCCTTGCCGAGGCGGAGATGGCTGCAGTTGCAGGGGCCGAGGATGTTCTGTTAGCCCATCAACTGGTGGTTGTGGATGACGCGGAGGCCATGAAGGCTGTCGCGTCGCAGGTGGGAACGCGTGGTCGGCCAGTGCATATGTATGTCGATGTGGATTGCGGCATGGGACGTACCGGCATCGAATTTGGCGCTGGGCTGGGGAGGCTTCGTCGAGACATTGAACGGCGTCATGATGCTGTGTTCTCAGGCTTACACGTGTACGATGGGCATTTGCATAGCCCGGACGTACAGGTACGTCGAGCAGCAGTGGAATCCATCATTCAACAAGTGCAGGAGCATGTGGCAAGCTATGGCCCAGCGGCCGTGGTGGGGGGAGGGTCGCCGACCTTTGGTTTGTGGGCAACGGGCACCGATTCGCAGTGCAGTCCGGGCACATGTTTGTTGTGGGACATCGGATATGGCCAAGAGTTCGACGATCTACCGTTTGCGTTGGCGGCGGCGGTTTTGACGCGCGTGATCAGCAAGCCGGGGCGTGATCGAATCTGCCTCGATCTGGGGTACAAGGCCGTTGCCGCGGAAATGCCGCTCGAGAAGCGTGTTCATTTTCCGGTGTTGCATGAAGTGGGTTGGGTCTCGCAAAGCGAAGAGCACTTGGTTGTGTCGTCGGCCAATGCGGCGTCGTTTTCCATCGGGGATGCCTTGGTTGGGTATCCCTTGCACATCTGTCCCACGGTGGCTTTGCATGCCGAGGCCCATGTGGTGGCGGGTGGCCGTGCAACGGGCGAGCGGTGGCGTGTGGCGGCGCGAGATCGTTAGTGTTCGTCGAAGCTTTACCGCCTCAAATGCAGATCCGCAAAATCCATGTAGCGGTCCCAGTCATAGTTCGTAACGTCGTGCTCGCCGGGCCGGATATGGTAGCCGATGGTGCTGAGTATCGGCTGCGAGAGGTCGGGCATGGCGTCCGGCGTCAGGCCATCGGTGCCAAGCAGTCGGTAGACGGGGGAGGCGTGATGCGCGGACAGGAACTCACCCCGCGGATCGGCCCACAAGTCCTCGGCCGCGCTCGCTACGTATACCGGGCGCGGGGCAATCAGTGCCAGCAGCATGTGCTGATCGACCGGCAACGCGTCTTCGTTGTCGTTGTACTGCTTGAAGTTTCCGGCGAACCAATGCGGAAAGGCGGTGTTGATGCGCTCTACAGTCTCGCCGAAACGCCGCCGCGACAGCGCCGCTCCGCCGCAGCCCGAGTTGTTCGAAATCACGATCGCGAACCGCTCGTCTTGCGCGCCCGCCCACAGCGCCGTCTTGCCGAGCCGCGAGTGGCCCATGACGACGACGCGCGTGTCATCGACGTCGGCGTCGGTCTCGAGGTAATCCATCGCCCGGCTCAGACCCCACGCCCATGCGCCGATCGAGCCCCACTCGTCCGGATGAGGCGTGGTTTGACCGACTTCGTAGAACAATGGATGGATGCCGTTTTGAAAGCCGTCGTCGAAATCGGGGTCGAGGTCGCCGTAATAGGCCGTTGCCAGACCGTAGCCGCGGTCGAGGATCCATTCCACGGGCCAGCGCGAGGCGCGCACACCGCGTGACGCATCCGTGGCACGGTTGTCGATCACGCCGTACTCCTCGTTGTTGCGCATCCACTGGGTGGAAAGTGTGATGCCGGGATCCGGGTGGATCGAATGATTGCCATAGAAGTTGAGTGCGACGAACGTGGGCACGGGCCGGGTGCGGTCGTTGGGCAAGTAGAGCAGCAGATCCATCCGCGGGCCTGCGTCGTCAGCGGTGAAATAGACCGCGATCTCTTTGCGAGTCGCGGCGCCGTCGAGCGCCTCCGCGTCCACCGAACGTGTCTCGAATCGCAGCGCTACCGACCGGGCCGGTGTCTTGCCGTACATGTGTTGCTCGAACAGACGGAGGATCTCGGGCCGGCGTCGGTCACGCCAGGCGGTGGCATCGGCCACGGGCGTGCCGTCGGCAAGGACCAGGGGATCGGGGAGGACATAGGCCGGCACCTTGGCCTCGTCGTAGTTCGCCTCTTGGGCCCGACCCTCCGGGGCGCACACCGCCAGCGTGGTCAGGATCAAGAGGGCGGTGAAGCGAAGTCGTGTGGCCTGTGTGTCTATTGAGGCTCTCACGGTGGTACACCTTTCATGACGGGGTTTGCTGCCATACCCAATCTGCAACCTGCGATCTGCACTCTGCAATCTGCACTTCCCTCAGGCTTCGGTGTATAACCCGCCTATTAACGCCAAAGACAACCACGATGAAGCTCCCAACCACGCACAGCCTGTACACCGGATTGGCCTGCTCCGCGCTGGCACTCGCTGCCGCAGCGTGCGGGACCGACACTACGGCAACATTGGAAGAGTTCGTGATCAGCGGCAGGGTGCACGCGCCGGCCGGCTACGATCTGACCGGCTTGTGGGCTACCTGGCGGTTCGAGACTGCGGCCCGCGTGGACTCCAGCCGGATCGGCTCCGCCGGCACGTTCGAGATCCACGCGAGCGGGACGGAAGCGGATGAGACTGGGGAGCTGTCCATCGCGGGCTCGGCTGAGCTCCACCCGTTCCTGTTCCCGTTCAACGTGGACTCGCTGCCGGACCTGGACGTTGTCCTGGTGCCCCGCACCTGGACGGTGCAAAACGGAATCCATCACGGCGAGGTGGTAGCCACCAGCCTCGACTCCGTTGTGGAGGACAACGCCGATCAATACCGCTACTCCTACTTCTTCGGCCAGCCGTATCCGTTCAACGATCCCGAGTTGTACCTGCTGGATCTCATGACCTGGCCCGAGGACCACTTTCCTGCACAGGTTGCATTCGACCATCTCCACGGTGACCCCGGTTTCACGGCGCAGGACTCGGCGGATATCTGGGACCGAAGCGGCGTGGTGGCCCGACCCGCCGGAGGACGACCCCGGCTTAGTCCCGGGAGTCATTCGCGTCATATTCACGCCCCCCACATGGCGTGGCCTGCCGCTCAGTGACGAAGAACCGGCCGAGTGGGAGCGCGAGCTGGGTCAGTGGGCTGCCGGTGGGAGGTTCACGGCGTTCCGGGTGCAGCGCAGCCTCCTGAACGGCGGCGCCCTTTGGATCGGCGCGCTCGAACCGCTGCAACTGGCCGACGGGCTCATCCCCTGGGAGACGGTGCTCATGCACGAGATGCTGCACGTGCTCGGTGTGGGGCACACCTGCCGCATCCCGTCGCCCATGGGACCGTGCCTGCGCACCGAGGAACCTTCAGCCTACGACGTGGCATACATGGAGTTGCTGCGGGAGATCGTGAGCCTGGAGCGGGAACAGCAAACCTTCTTCGGAATCATGCCCGCCGTCATCGGCGAGCGGAAGCTGCTGCTGGGACGGCAGGCGCTGCCGACGGTGGACCAATAGTTGGTACCCGGGTGTTGGCCACAGCGAAATGCCGGCTTTGACATCGCAATCCTACGCTGAATATTGAGGGGCACGGTGGCTTTGGGGTTTGCTACGCCACAATCGCCAACTCAATAGACCGACACGATCATGCAAATCAGACCTATCAAACAGACTGCGCTTGGATTGGCAATACTGACCAGTCTCGCAGGTGCTTCTGGTGAGTCAACGGTTTTCCAGCAGGAACTCCCCAACATCCTCTGGATAACCAGCGAGGATAACTCGGCGTATTTCAGTGGTGCCTACGGTAATTCATTCGCAACCACACCCAACATCGACAGACTGGCAACTGAAGGGTTCTTGTACACCCATGCCTACGGTACCAATGCGGTTTGTTCTCCCACAAGGAATACGATCATTACAGGAGTGTATGCTGCCTCGAACGGTAATGAGAACATGCGGAGCAGCTACGCGAAGTCTGATGTCGTCCATACGTATCCCGAGTATCTGCGCGAAGCAGGCTACTACGTGACAAACAACGTCAAAACGGACTACAACACACCGAGCATCGATCCTGCCGAAATCTGGGATGAAAGCAGTAATACGGCTCATTACGGG
>JARRLJ010000471.1:0-2946 GCA_037387025.1 Gemmatimonadales bacterium | reverse complement strand
GGTGTGAATGTAACGGCCCACGCGCCGGACGCCGCGCAAACGGTGACGGCTACAAAGGACGCAAAGGGGATCGTCAATTTCAGTCTGCCGGTCGGTGGTGCCGGCCTCGGGGCAGACAGGCACGGTGAACGGGCGGGTAGTTGCGGCAGGCTCCGGGGATGCCATTGTCGGTGCGCAAGTCACCCTCATCGGCACCAACATCGGGACCCAGACGGACGAGAATGGTGAATTCGTCTTGGTGAACGTCCCGACCGGACAGCAGCAGGTCAGAGTGGCCCAGATAGGCTATCAGGTCGGGCTGCTGCAGCTGAACGTCCGAGCTGGCGCCATGACTACTGAAACGGTGCGACTAACCAGAACAGTGCTTCGCCTGGATGAGGTAGTTGTCACCGGCACGGCCGGGCAGGCACGGCGGCGGGAGGTGGGCAACTCCATTGCCCAGCTCGAGATTACCGACGAAGTCGAGCCTCCGCCCAACATGGAGATGCTGTTGGCAGGCCGCGCGGCCGGTGTGAACGTGCTCCAGGGTGGCGGCGCAGCCGGCACGGGGGGGCAAATACGCCTGCGTGGCACTGTGAGCGTCAGCCCGAGCAACCTCCCTATCATCTACATCGACGGGGTCCGCACCCGCAGTGAGGGCTACTACAGGAACCGTCCGGTGTCCGACTACACGGGTCGTGGGGCGAACGTTCAAGCGAGCCCGCTCAACGATATCAACCCGGCAGACATCGAGCGGATCGAGATCATCAAGGGATCGGCGGCGAGCACGTTGTACGGCACGGAAGCGTCCGCCGGCGTGATCCAGATCTTTACCAAGAAGGGGCGCACCGGGGCACCGAACTGGACCTTCCAGATGGATCAGGGATTCGCGCAGGAAAGGCCGTTCGGAACTGCCCTGAATCCATACCTCAACCTCCAGCCCGGAGTGTACGCCGACACCACGTTCTTTATCCCGGCGAATCTGGGGTATGCCGAAACGGCAGCGGACTCGGCTCTTTACGATGGCACGCTCGGCGGTGGTAGCTGTGCTGCCCTAGACCCCAATCAGGACTGCTCCTGGCTGCGGAGAGGTTATCGCTCGAAGTACTCGGGCTCGGTTGGCGGGGGCTTTGGAGCGATGAGCTATTTCATCTCGGGTGCGTACCAGAAGTACGACGGCGTGCTACCCAATGACACCGAGAACAAGATCTCGACCCGTGGGAACTTCACGTTTGACGTGCGCGACAATGTGAGCATCGACTTCAACACCCAATACAGCCGCACGCGGATCGAGAATACCGCGCAGGGCAACAACGCGCATGGCCTGACGTTGAATGTCTATCGCGCGGAGCGCAACTACTTCCAGTCGAACGACCCGCGCGATTTGCGGGCCCTGCTCAACCAGGAGATCAGTACCGACGTCAATCGGTTGGTCACGGGCTTTACGGTCAACTACACGCCGTGGCCCTGGTTCACCAACCGCTATACGCTCGGCTACGACATGGCGCACCAGGAGAACCGGAATCTACGGCCGTACGGCTTTGTCCGGGCTCCTCAGGGTAGAATCGGTGAGGACCAGATCCTGTACCAGACACTCACCAGTGACTACGTCGGCAGCATGAACTACAACCTGATGCCGTCACTCAGGGGCACGTTCTCGGTGGGCGGCCAATACGTCATGGCGAGGAGCGTTCGGACCTCGACGTTCGGCCAGGACTTCGCCGGTCCCGGTGTACCCACCGTAAGCGATGCTGCGTCGTACTATGCCGCCGAGGATCGGCTCAAGACGGTCAACGCGGGCTTCTTCTTCCAGAACCTGTTCGACTTGAACAACAAGTTGTTCATTACCGCCGGTCTCCGAATTGATGGCAACAGTGCGTTCGGCAAGGCCCTTGGATTGCAGGCTTACCCCAAGCTGAGCATGTCGTACGTCATATCCGACGCCGCGTTCTGGCCCATCGCACTGGGCGAGATGAAGCTGCGGGCAGCAGCCGGGTACTCTGGCCGCGCGCCGGACCAATTCGACGCGATTCGCACCTGGAACTCGGAGCCTTCGGGCGGGCTGCCGGGGTACGAGCCGGCCAACGTCGGCAATGATGAGGTTGGTCCGGAGAGGACACGGGAGCTCGAGATCGGATTCGACGGCGGCTTCCTCAATCAGAGGCTATCGGTCGAGTTCACGTGGTACGAGCAGAAGACCACCGACGCGCTGTTCAACGTGCGTCAGATACCATCCCTCGGAGCGTGGAACGCCCAGGCTGCTAACGTCGGCGCGATTCGGAACCGCGGGATCGAGCTGAGCGCCCAGGGTATCATCCTGGACACCCCCGATTGGGGATTCGATATCGGCGCCAACGTCTACACCAACAAGTCCATCGTGCTCAGCCTGGGCGACACCGCTTCTGGCGAGTACGCCGTGCCGTTCGAGACGCAAGGGGGCTGGGTGGAAGAAGGCTGGCCGGTCATCGCGGCCAGGGGCTACATGATCATGAACCCCGATGCAATCGAGGATCCGGTCATCGTGCAGGACACGATCTTCGGGCCCTCGCAGCCCACCTTCGTGTTCAATCCGTCGGTGAACATCCGATTCCCCTACGGGATCCAGCTTTCGGCCCGGGGCGAGTACCAAGGCGGTGCATATTACCGTGATGGTGCGTCGTTCAACGCCCTTAGCCGCTCGGTCAGATGGCCGACGTGTACGGAGTCGAGAGGCGATCCTGATGTCAGTGCATACGCCCTGATCGAAGCGGGCAGGGAGGATGAGCTCACTGCGTGGGAGAGGGCGTTCTGCATCCCCTCCAACGTGCATACCCGCATGTTCTACTTCAAGAAGGACTTCTTCAAACTGCGGGATGTGACTCTCTCGGCCCCCGTGGGCTGGTTGTTGCCGCAGGTGAGGAACGCCACTCTTTCGCTCACGGCGCAGAACTGGGTCCGCTGGGTGAATGACGATTTCCGGGTGTTCGA
>JARRLJ010000470.1:0-2954 GCA_037387025.1 Gemmatimonadales bacterium | reverse complement strand
GCGCGATCAGTTCCGACAGATAGCCGGCTGGCAAATAGCCCGACGAGTGTCCGTGTGTAATCGCGGCACACTCGGCGCCGAGTGTAAACGGATCGTCCAGCGCCAGCGCGAGTCCCGCCGGCGCAGTGCGCATAACACCGCCACAGCCCTTGCTGTTGTTGATCGGGTCTTCGATCGAACCCATTTTGCCGGAGTCCAACGCACTGAGGCACGTTGCTCCGGGAGCACGTCGCTGTCTCGGATCATCCTGCGTCACGCGCCAGTCCAGGTAGCTCCGATACACCGACTCCAACACAGGGCGAACACCACTGTTGTCGAAGTCCTGCATTCCACGCATTAACCCGTGCGCTGTAGCAAGCGACATCTGGGTGTCGTCCGTGTAGGTGCCCGCGGGAAAACCACCCCAACTGTCGAGGGCCTTGATCCCACCGCGTCCGTACCGCTCGAGAATCTGGCCGCGACGCATGAACTCGACCGGCGCACCCAGGGCATCACCTACTGCAAGCCCGAGGATCGTTCCGAGGAATCGAGACTTGAAGTCCGACATGATGATTCAGATGCGTAGCTAGGAGCGTGCCATGTCTGGCACAACTGGGGGGGATCCCCCCGAAGATCATGTCACGCCGATCCGTTCGACGAGTGCGGTATACCGCGGATCGGACCGGAGCGGATCGAACCCCGGATCGATATGGAGATAGACGAGGCCCGCCGAATGCTGCGCTAGCGCACGGTTGAGACACCCAAACGCCCGATCCAGGTCGCCCAGCGCGGCGTACCCCATCGCCAGGACTTCCTGGCGGACGTACTGACGCTTGGACTCTTCTTCCAGCCGCTGCATGATCGGCTCGGCCTCGTCCCGTTCGCCGAGCGCTGCAAGCGCGCGCACGATCAGCGCGTCGTACGACCGTACGGCCGATTTGAGCGACTGGCCGTGGCGGAACCACTTGAGCGCTTCCTCTGCGTCACCTTGCGCCAGATGCGCCGTGCCAAGGTCGAGGTACGACAGGAAATACTCCGGCGTCATCTCGATCGTTTTGCGGGTCTGCGCGATGGAGCCGTCGAAATCCCGCGCGTATCCCAAGAACCGACCCAACCACCTGCTGAAATGTGCCGAGAGCGGATCGACGACCAGCGCCTGGCGCATCTCCCCGATCGCTTCGTCCAGTTTCCCCACTGACGGTAGGGCGCTACCGAACACGAAGTGCGCTTCTGCGTAGTTCGGATTGATCTGTACCGCGCGGCGCAGAACCTCTTCTGCGCCACGGAAGTCCCACTCGTACCAGCCCCGAACCTTGCCGATGGATGTCAGCGCCTCCGCGAGGTTCGGCTCCAACGCCAATGCCTGCTCGGCCGCCGCCTTGGCCCGCGGGTACGCTTCCCCCGGCTCCACCCAGTTATCCGCAATGTTGCACCAGCAGTCAGCGATCCCCGAATACGCCTGTGCGTAGTTTGGATCCTCGGCGAGGGCGCCCTCGAAGAAATCGAGTCCGCGCCGAATCTCCGACTCCGAGATGACATTGACGAAGAAACGGCCTTTGAGATACATCGTGTACGCCTCGAGGTTCTCGGTCGCGGGAACCACCAGTCTCTCGGTGTCGCCGCCGAGCTGGACCTTCAGCGCATCCACGATGGCCCGCGAGATCTCGTCCTGAATGGCGAACACGTCCTCCATCTGCCGGTCGTAGGACTCCGACCACAGATGGTATCCGTTTGTCACGTCGATCAGCTCGGCGCTGATCCGAATGCGGTTGCCGGCCTTGCGGACGCTGCCCTCGAGCACCGTCCCGACTCCCAGCTTGTCACCCACCTCGCGCACGTCCACCTCCTTGTCCTTGAACGCAAAGGACGACGTGCGCGACGCCACCTGCATACCGGGTACTTTCGCCAATACGTTGATGATCTCTTCAGTCATGCCGTCGCTGAAATACTCGTTCTCCGGATCGGCGCTGCGGTTGGCGAACGGGAGGACGGCAATGGATTTTCGCGGGGGGGCAGCGGCGGGCCTTCCCCCCGGGGGCGTGAATGGCGCGTCACCACGAATGAGGTTGAGCGCATCTACGAACTCGGCGGCCGTCGCGAACCGGTCCACGGGAGTACGTGCCAACGCTCGTCCCACCGTCTGGTCCACGCCGTCGGGCACGTCGCGCGTGACACTCACCCTCGGGATCGGCGCGATGAACCGCTTTGCGATCACCGCCTGGACCGTCGGACCGGTGAACGGCTGCTCGCCGGTCAACATCTCGTACAGCACGCAGCCAAGACTGTAGAGATCGCTGCGGCCGTCAACGATGCCTTCCCCCGAAGCCTGCTCCGGACTCATGTACGCCGGCGTCCCCAACGCGATGCCGGTCTTGGTGATCGATCCGTCTGTGGCGCTCGCGGCCTTCCCGATCCCGAAGTCGGCCACCATGGCTGCCCCTTCGTGCAGCAGGATGTTCTCCGGCTTTATATCCCGATGCACGACACCACTGCGGTGCGCGTAGTCCAGCGCAGCAGCTACCTCGAGCGCGATACGCAAGGCATCCGGCAATGGCAGCTGTCGCTCGCTGTCGATCCACTCGCGCAGCGAGTTGCCTTCCATGTTCGGCATCACGTAGAACAGCGATCCGTCCGCTTCGCCGGAGTCGTACAGCGGGAGGATGTGTGGGTGGGTGAGCCGCGCTGCGAGCTTGATCTCGCGCAGGAACCGGTCCGCGCCGATCTCGGATGCCACGTCCGGCCGTAGCACCTTGAGCGCCACGTTTCGTTCGTGCTTGAGATCGTGCGCGAGATACACCGTAGCCATGCCACCCGAACCGAGCTCGCGCTCGACCGTGTAGCGGTCTGAGAGTGCGGCTGTGAGACGCTCCATCGGATTACTCACGGGTAAATGTGTGTGTAGTTAGGCTCGCATCCGCTTTCCTGCGCGGGACCGTGGCGTCTTCTCTGGGTCGGCGTTCGATCATGACTGGAAG
>JARRLJ010000469.1:0-2959 GCA_037387025.1 Gemmatimonadales bacterium | reverse complement strand
CCTGGAAGTCGCCGGCAGTCCGGGCGCGGTTCGGTTGTTCGCGTGGGCGGATCTCATGGCGCGTATGGGCGAGGCCGAGCAGGCTGCGGCCGCTTTCGAGCTATTCGATTCCCTGGCTCAACTACACAGCTGGCCTGCCCTGCACGTGCGATCCTGGGCCGAACGGGGAGCCGCGTATCAGCTATCGGGACAAGACGAAAGGGCGATCGAGATGTACGAACGGTTTATCGCCGCGTGGAGCGGAGGGGACCCCGTGGTGCAGCCCTACGTGGACCGCGCGAGACTCTCAGTAGCCGCCATACGTGGCGAAACCGAGCAGTTCGAACGCAGATAGTCGGCAATTGTCCCGCCGCTGCATAGCATCCCAATCATTGCGAGTTCCATCCCTGGGCCCATGGCAGTTCCCCACGCCCACCTGAAACTTGTGCTCCAATACCAACGTACGACATATGTGTAACTGACATATGTATAACGGCAGAGCATATCGCTATGGCTAATCACAGCAATGAGTTAGACGATTCAACCCGATTCCTACCACTGAGTCCGCAGGACTTTCAAGTTCTCATGATCGTGTTCGATCGACCCCTGCACGGATACGGGATCGTGAAGGCCTCTACCGATGACGCGACCAAGCCGATACTCGACCTTGGATCGCTGTATCGCATCATCAGTCGGTTGATCCAGAAAACGCTCCTGGAGGCTGTGCCGGTAGAGCAAGGTGGTTCCAAGAGGCAGCGCCGGTACTACAAAGCGACAGATTTGGGTCGGCGAGTGGCTCGGGCCGAGGCCCTCCGGCTTCGGAAGCTACTGCAGTCCGAGTACGCAGAACTACTGTGGCAAAAGCCGTGAGTCACGACCGATCAGGCCCGGGTTTGAGCGACCGGTGGATCGGGCTGCTTGTCCGCTTGTTCCCGACGGAGTTCAGACGCGATTACGGCGAGGACCTGTTGACGGCGTTCGTCGACCAGCGAGACGCCGCCGTGAGAACACGCTCGAGGTTTCTGGCACCGTGGCTGGTCGGCGCCGTCACCCTCACGACGAGCTGGCATCTCGTACGCGCTGGATTGGCAGAGCGGCACGGCTCTACGCAAAGGAATCATGATCTCCATGCACCTTACAGGAAGGAATGGGTGTTGGCAGCCATGACATCAGACCTGCGGTACGCAGTTCGCGGTTACCTGAGGCAACCGGGTCTAGCAATCATCGCGATCGTGACACTGGCACTAGGGATCGGCGCTAGCACTGCGATCTTCAGCGTGGTAAACGGTGTGTTGTTGCGTCCACTTCCCTACCCCAGTTCGCAGCAGCTCGTCTCCATCCAGGTGAACAGTGGAATCGGTTCCAGCGAAGGATTCTACGACTTGTCGGAGCCGGAGTTCCTCGATTTCGAGACGCAGATCTCTTCGTTCACGGACGTCGCAGGTTACACTGGGACTGAGGTCACCATGGGCGACTCGGCCTCTACGCGCCGAATCAGGGTCGTGCTCACGACCGCGAATCTGTTTCCGCTCCTCGGCGAGAATCCTATCCTGGGCCGCACGTTCACCGCTGAGGAGGATCAACCCGGCGTCCCACGCGTCATTGTTCTGAGCTACGGGATGTGGCAGACCGAGTTCGGTGGCGATCCCGACGTCGTTGGTCGATCCGTGACAATTGGCGATCGGCCCGTGACAATCATTGGCGTCATGCCGGCTGGCTTTGAATTCCCGGCGCCGGGATCAGATGCGTATGCCCAACTCCAGATCGACAGAAACGACCCGTGGGAGCGTAACAATCACTATCTTCCGACCATCGCGCGCCTTGCACCTGACGCGACTTTGGAACAGGCCCGTAGCGAGGTCAACGTTCTGGCCGCACAGTCAACGGCCGACTATCCCGAGTACTATCCCAACACAGGCTACCGAACCCGATTGAGATCGTTCCAAGACTCCATCGTAGGCAATGTAAAGACACCGTTGTACATACTGTTGGCCGCGGTTGGCTTCGTATTGATCACGGCGTGCGTCAACGTCGCCAATCTCCTGTTGGCCCGGGGAGAGACGCGCAAACGTGAAATCGCCATACGGGCTGCGATCGGCGCATCCGGCGGACGAGTCACTCGCCAATTGCTCACCGAGAGCTTCCTGCTCGCGGCTATTGGTGGTCTGGCTGGGTTGCTTGTTGCGGTCCTTGGCGTCGACGCCTTGATCGCGATGGCGCCCAGCGCAGTTCCCAGATTAGACGAGATAGGAATAGACGCAACCGTACTCGGTTTTTCCCTTGTGGCCGCAATCGCGACAGGTGTCCTGTTCGGTGTCATCCCGGCTCTGCATGCATCGAGACAAGACGTACAGGAGGTGTTGAAGGAAGGTGGCGTGCGGTCGGGCGGTCGCTCCAGCAATACGTTGCGCCGCGTGTTGGTGGCGACTCAAGTCACGTTGGCGGTCGTACTCGTGACCGGCTCCGGACTCATGCTGCGTAGCGTCGTCAACATGTACGACGTCGACATGGGTTTCGAGACAGAGAACATTCTCACATTCCGAGTCAACCCTTCATCCAGTAGGTACGACACGCAAGAGAAGAGGGTTGCTTTCTACGATCAGCTCCTCGAGCGGATCAATACGTTGCGCGGAGTCGCGGCCGCTGGTGCGGCATTCTCGCTACCGCTGACCGGAAGAAACAACAACTGGTCCATCATCATAGAAGGACGACCTGTGGCAAACGTCGGCGAAGCTCCGGCGGATCTAGTACAACGAGTGACCCCCGAATACTTCTCCGCCCTGGGGTTGAGGCTCGTTCGCGGTCGCTTTTTCACGCACGCAGATGATGCCGAGTCACGTCCGGTTACTGTCATAAGCGAAGCCATGGCACAAAAGCACTGGCCTGGTGAAGACGCAATTGGGAAACGGATGAAGGTTTTCTCCGAGGGATGGCCGTGGATCGAAGTCATTGGGGTCGTCAAAGACGTGCGCCATCGAGC
>JARRLJ010000468.1:0-4226 GCA_037387025.1 Gemmatimonadales bacterium | reverse complement strand
GCCGCAGGTGAAGATCGAAGACGGCATTCACGAGATGGTTGAGAGCTTCGAGGAAGCCGGATGGATGTGATATCAGACGGGAAGCGTGGCTGGACGGGTCGTATTGCTGCGGCTCGAACTCAGTCTTGCCGCCTCAAGTGCGGGAACGCTTTGAATGCGTATGCGCCGGAGAGAATAAGCCACCCGAAGGCGATGCCGTAAACCACACCGATTAGACCCCAGCGCGCTCCGATAATACCGCCTGTCGCTGCAAGTGCAGTGCTGAGCCAGGTGAGGGTGTTCAGCTGGCCGAGTTCGCGTGTGTCGCACACCGCGGTGGCCACACCAGTGGATAGACCGCTCACTGCTCTGACGATCCCGGCGAGAATACCTGCAACGATCAAGGACATTGGAAACTGGTACTTGTCCGCAAAGATCAGCTCGAAAACGATGGGTGCGAGCCAATACAGTGCGATGCTACCCAACCCGACCATAGCTACGAGACTGACACTCTCCTTTGCCAGGAGTCTGCGCCGCTCTCCTACCGAATCAGCAGACCTCATTCTCGGTAATACCGAGAAGTTTGCACCCATCTGAAGTGTTCGGTACGGGGCGATCACTACGGCCGCCAACACACCGAACGCCGCCAAATGCTCTAGTGATAACACCTGTGGAATCAGCAACCGTTCCGATTGCAGCAGTAACAAGCTGCCGCCATTGACGCCTGCGAAGTGTAGTGCCTCCCGCCACCGGGAACCACAGTACGCGCATGACGCCGGCCAGGATGATCAGCGATGCCGAGATCAAGAACAAGTTGGCGCTTTGCTGCAGGAGTAGACCCGGTATGAAACGGTGCAAGCGTTGGTATGATGCTGCGGCAGCCATGGTCACTCCTCCAGTGGCCAGCCCAACCCCGAGCAACGGCAGCAAACCCGAAGGTAGGTGGTATAAAAGCAGCGCAGCTACCACCGTTACGGTGCTCACTCCCAGAGACGTGACCACGACACGAGCGAGAATCCGGGGATGAGGATTGAGCAGATTACGGAGGATGACGCCGTCTGCGCCGAGTGGTGCCAGCGGGGCCGCCACCGCGAAGATGGACACAACCAGTGCAAGCGTACCGTACTCGGCCGCTGGTAGGGCCTTGGCTAGGATCAGGTTCGCACCTGAGAAACCCACGCCCGTGAACGCATAGAGCAGCGCCATGCGGTTCGTGGGTGACAGCGCGAGGTTCCATAGTGCACTCAATGGCTTCATCTTCGTCGCTGGATTGGTGGGAGATAGGNNNGCTCGATTTCACTGCGGTCGTGCTCCTCGCTGGTCGAGGAACATGCGACACCACATTTCCGTCTCAATGAGCGTCCAGAGCCGGTACAACTGAGGGGTTGAGTACGGCTTCCCGTTGGCTGGCCGTTGTCTGAGTTGATCCACGGTCTGCAAGTCAAACAGACCACGGTTGAGAACCGTTTCCTGATCGAGAAGTTCATCGGCCATCTGGTCGACTACACTGCTGAATCGTTCATCGTGCTTGAGGCGCTGAAGCGTCTTCCGGCGCCGTACCGCGTCGGGTGGCAAGATGCCCTCTGCAACGCGGCGCAGGACATATTTCTGGGTCAGACCCCTTATCTTGAACCGGTCGGGAATGGAGAGCGTGCATTCCACGTACTTGGGGTGGAGAAAAGGCGAGTTATAGGAGACTCCCCAGGTTCTGTACAGCTGTTCCTCTTGCTCCAATCCGAGGATGTCCTCGATTCCACGAGCCAGATGCTCGCTGAGCGGCTGCGAGCCGACCGGTTTCAGTGATTCAGCTGCCGGCTCATAATCGGTGCCAATGACCTTTGGTGGCGGAAAGTCTTTTTGCCCTCGGTAGTATAGTCGTACCAGCGCCTTACCCATCAGCGAGCGGGGAAACAGTCCCGTCTGGGTGTAATGATAGAATTCAGCCAGGGGACCACGGGCCAGAGGGAGCCGCATAGTGAGCGACGCCAGCATATGACGTGGCATGCCGCCAACTGTCATATCGGCCTCATATCCCGTGATCAGCATCTTGACGTGCTTGGAGGCTTCCCTGACCAGCATGTACAGGTAGACCTGCTCCTCGCGCCCGTAGAAGTCCTCCATGTGCCATACGGTCGGCGGTAGCAGACCCGGAATCTCTTCGGGGTCGAGCACGAGTTTATGGTGGACAGTCCCGAAGTGTTGTGCGAGTCGTGTTGCGTCGATCATCTCAGGGTCGTCCATCCCGTACCCTGCCGTGAAGGTGTGCACTGTCACTCCGGGCGCCATTCTGTGAACTCCGCCCAGGGCCAGGGCCGAATCGAATCCACCGCTCAGTTGCACTCCGATGGGATCGAAGCCAGCTACTTGACGTCGCACGGCATCCAAGAAGGCGTGGCGCAGTGCGGAGACGTGTTCATCGTGTGAACGTTGCGCAATGACAACCTTCGGAGTCCAATAGCGCTTGGCTTCGTCAGTAGTGGCGGTAACAGCTGTCCAGGCCGAGCGCTTCACCGGACTCACCCCCGCGAGCATGGTCGCATCGACCGGCGGGATTTTAGTGCACTGTATTTGACGAAACGTATCGAGGTTCGGTTGCGCGGCGACATCCGGAATCGCGAGGAGAGCCTTGTACTCGCTCGCGAACAGATACCGGCCCCGCGATCTGGTGGCGACCAACGGACGCGAACCAGAGCGGTCCCGAATGAGCAGCAACCGTTCATTGGCGTCGTCCCACAAGGCTATGGCGAATTGGCCCTCCAGGTAGCGTGCCCCTTCCGGCCCGAACCTCTCGAACAGCGTTGCCAGGAGGTGCTCGGGAGCGGGAAACGGGTCATCAAGGCCCAGCTGCTCGGCTAGCTCTGGAACGTTTTCCAGGGATCCGTCGAAGGCAATGGGTAGTGTGTCCTGGGCCGCGGATGACGTGTCAGCTCGGTGGCCCAAGAGGCATAGTGGTGCTGCCTCCCACTCACGGACTGACGTTCCCCGGTGGGCCAGCCGCTGACCCATCGCGGTCAATTCTGAAGGGTCAGCGTCACCTACTATGCCGTAAATAGCAGCCATAATGATCTCCACATAAGCGCATCGCACTCTGCATGTGCGGGTCTGCTGAATCTGGTTAACGCGCGGCCGATGACCGTGAGACAAGATCCTAGAGTGGACCAGCGGACTACTACCATTAAGTGGGCGAATTGCAAGTGTCGTACCCATTGCCGCCGCATGGGCGCAGAACCGCTCACAATGACCCGAGTCCTGACGGAGGATCGTTATCGGGGCAAGCCCCACTAGGTGATTGATCTTGGTACGACACTTGCCCTTCCCTCAGACGTTGAGAACACCAGTGATGAGGGGCCGTCGGCAATCGACCGAGATTGGATGGCTCTAACTGTTGAGGCCACACGGAGTTGCACACCCTCTAGCACGGAGGCTCGAACTGGTTGCCATACATCAGCCCGGCCCAAGCAATCGAGCGCACCCATCTGGCAGACCTCGAATGCCGCCTGTGAGAAAAGGCGAAGATGCGCCGCTTGTGAAGGCGGTGAGGGACGCGATATGTGGTGTCGATGAGTTCGGGCGGCTCACTAAGGAGGCTGCCTCGACACTGCGGAGGACACTACACCAGACACCCAAGGATGAGCGGCACCGATTGCAGGTGGATCTGGTAGGATCGATGGGTCCGTTTGAGGACCTTCCGGAGAACGCGCAGAGGGCGATAGTAGAAACCATCACTGACCACGATAGGTGGAGAACTCGCGGCCACGAGTTGGGTGCTTGGCACAGAACGCTGCTCCGTCTGCTGTGGAGAGTCAAACACGAGGTCTACGGGTTGAAGCCCGCCAATTCGAAGATTGTTCGCGTGGCTCGTCAGGTTTCTGACGTGTTGGCATTCGGCGCGAGAAAGGGTCCGGCTCAGGCGCTGCACATGCTGCATGAGAGTTGGCTATCGCTGAGGGGACGGATCTCAGCCCGACCCGGTTTGGAGGCCGCTTTCAGCTTCTCCGGTATTCAGCCGCCGCAATTGGCGGTTTGCTTCGCCACCGGCATACCACAGCGAGGGCAGTACCGGGGGTACTGGAACGATCAATCCCGACACAACACCGTCGGAATCGTCGCGGGAGTGGACTTCATCCCGACCAGCCAGGGGTGTTGGTACGTGGAAAGCAATCTCGACCTGGCGCAACGACCCGAGCGGTCGGCCCTCTATGAACGTGATCCGTTCGTGAACAACCTGCTGGATTTTGCTGTCCGGT